>JAJDCV010000171.1 GCA_029260675.1 Phycisphaeraceae bacterium | reverse complement strand
ACGCTGCTCTGACCTCCTCAGGGAGAACGTCAGATCCTCGGCAAGCTGACGAGCCCGGTCACGGGTGCGCGTCAGCGACCGCGTCAACAACACCAGCAACAGGCCCATCACGCCCCCCATGGCACCGACCCTGACAACGGGTAGGGTTATCAACGCAACCGACGGGTCGGGGTCACGGGCCTCAAGCACCCAATGCCAACCACCCACCGATATCCGGGTGCTGTACCTCAACCCCGTGGATGCCCCCTGCACCGCCCCGTGTATCTGCGCGATGCCAGGCGAGACAAACAGTTCACAGTCCGAATCCGATCCCGATTCTTCACACAGCCTTACCTCGATGTCGTTCCAGGGAGCCGCCCACACCCCGGCCATGAAGTCCGTCATCCCGATAGGCATCGCGATCCACCCCGACGCCGCTGCCCGACGAGACTCGGCCGTACTCAGGTCGGCACCCTCAGGAAAGATCGGCAGGTACAACGCGATCCCCACCTGGCTAGACCCCGTCTGATGCAGATTGAACCTGCGAGAGAACGCGATCCTGTCCTGATCAACGCTCCGCCACATCGTGTCCGACGACGCGGGGATCGACGCCACGTTCAACCCAATCGCCTTGGCGTTACGCTCCACCGGTTCGTGGTACTTGATGACACAGTAGTCGTCGTAAGCGGCCGGCTCATACAGGTCGGTATCGAACACCTCAAAGCCGGGCGCGCCGTCGGACCGGGTGTCTTCAATGAACGCCTCGAGCTTGTCCGCCGGGACACGCTGGATGTACGCGAACCCGTAGGCCCCGGGGACCTGCCTGAAAAACCCGTCCGAGGTCGCAAACGCACGCCACTCATCTCGCTGTACCACTTGACTCGCCGCGAACAGCCCACGGGCCAACTCCATCGCGGTTTCATAGTGATCCAGACGCTCCGCGATCGCGGACGCGAACCCGTCGATACGATCCTGAAACTCATGACGATGCTCTTGGACCTGACCCCGCCAGGCGAAGTAACACGCAGCAATAACCATCGCGAGCGACACCGCTGTAACCACAGCTGTCACACGCCACCGAACGGCGAATGCACCGACCCCACCCGATATCCCTCTTAAACCAGCCGACATACGTAAATCCTAAATTGTCAGCCAACACGATCCTCGCTCGCCTCTAGCACACAGGGCCTCTTCCCAGTCCACGGCGAGTGGGTACAGGCGAGGCGAAACCATGGGCCGGCCTATCGGACCATGCCCCCGCGATGCGTATTAAGACTTATCGTGATAATCCGGGACCGACTTGACGCCTTTCCCGCGCCGTGGGCATCAGCCTAAACCCTTGTTCACACAGGACCGCAGGTGGATATCCACAAAACAGATATGCTCCAACAGCCAGCCCTCCGCGGACCGGTGAAACCCCTCGAGTAGTGCCAAGGACTTCGCTTCACTGAACTCGGATAGGAAATCAAGAAAAGCACGCTCCAACTGCTCGTGCTCATCCTTGTTCTTCCGGGCCATCGGGCAGGCGTGCCTCGCCATGCAGCCCTCCTCCAGCGTGAAGTGCTGCCGGATCTCATCCCCCAAGGCCGCCAACCGATTCTCCACCTCGGGGCTGTCGTAGATGCCCCGCTCGATCAGCACGCCCAGCGCGTTGACCAACTCGAATATCTGCCTGTGCTGCTCGTCCAGCTCAGCGACGCCCGTCGTGTACCCATCTTTCCATGTCAACGTCATGACCGCCACCCGCTGTGGATCGTGTCGAAGCAAAAAGATTCATTCAACGGGGAACGTGGGGCCGGAACACCGCGCGTGTGCATCCGTTTGTCATGGGTGCGTCCCACGCACGGCCCGACTTGTCGGATAAACGCAGCCGGCCGCACAGCGTCGGTTGGGTCCTTTACGCCATCCCCCACGACGGCTCCGAACCACTCGGCACTACACGGCCGGCTCACTCACCTTCAGCCCTCCGCTACCGCGTTAGGCTGCACTCACTGGCCCGTTCCGGTCGACCCTGCTCACGCCCCCGGCCACCACAACAGCCCCGCGATATCCCCCCGATTTCCCCCTGGAAATCCGAGAAATGCCCCCAGGCTGTCGCCCCCAGGACCCCTCAGGCCCCGGACGTGGCGGGCCGGTCATCCCGGTCGGCCTTTTGGTCTATCCATACTCTATATCGTCACATTTCTATTGTAAAGACAATTCAATCTCATTTCTTTCACTTTACCCACCGACCGGTTCCCATCCCGCGCCCCCGTCCCGCCCAAAGACCCTAGACCCCGGGACCCAGACCCCATACCCTAACCCCCCATGCCCAAACTCTCGGTCAACGTCAACAAGATCGCCCTGCTGCGAAACGCCCGCCAAGGCAGCGTCCCCAGCGTCGTAAACGCAGCCCGCCTGGCGCTGAACGCCGGCGCCGCAGGCATCACCGTCCACCCCAGGCCGGACCAACGACACATCCGACATCACGACGTCGGCGACATCGCATCACTCTTGGCCGAACCCAACTTCCGGGCGCGCGAGTTTAACATCGAGGGCAACCCCTTCCTCGGAGAGTTCCTCAACCACGCCCGCAAAACCCGGCCCGACCAGTGCACACTCGTCCCCGACGACCCCAACCAATCCACCTCAGACCACGGCTGGAACATCGCCGAAAACCTCGACCGCCTCACACCCATCGTCGCCGAGCTCAAATCCCTGGGCATCCGAGTCAGCCTCTTCATGGACCCGGACCCCGATCAGATCAAACTCGCCCCGAAGACCGGCGCCGACCGCATCGAGCTCTACACCGAGAGCTACGCCGTCGCCCACACGAAAGGCGGCGAGGTACTCGAACGCGAGCATGAAATATTCGCCACCGCCGCCGCCTGTGCCACCGACCTGGGCCTGGGCCTCAACGCCGGCCACGACCTGAACCTCGATAACCTCGCACAATTCATCACAATTCCGGGGGTCCAGGAAGTCTCCATCGGCCACGCCCTCGTCGCAGACGCCCTGGAAATGGGCATGGACAACGCGGTCAAGGCCTACCTGGATATCCTGTCGTGATGCAATCAGGAATCGTTAAGAAAACCGATCGGAAATTGAGCCGCGAATAAACGCGAATGAGCGCAAATGAAGACGTAGGTCGCTGATACCGATGACCTATTCGCGTGTATTCGCGTTCATTTGCGCCCCCCTCCTCTTTTCTTACTTCGCGCCCTCTTCGCGCCTCAGCGGTGAGTCATAAACGCCATATAAAAAAACACCCCGGTCGGTTTCTACCGGGGTGCGTGTCTTTCTCACCCTCCAGGCGTCCGCCTCGAAAGGCATCCGCCCCGTGCCTTGACCGCTCGCTGCTATCTCTCCCTTCCTGCTCTCCCCTCCCAAGCAGGCGCAACCAAGGCAAGGCTGTGGGTTTTATTAAGTGTGTGCTGGGGGGCGACGGTGTTCCGCCGATGCCCTGATGCAGCTAGAGCCTCCGTGGCGCTGCGGGTAACTGATCCTCCATCCTGTTCGGCCAGACGTGTACAAAAACGAAAGAACATGACTTACGACGTGCATGTATCAAGCCCTGGCGTCCGTTCCAAAGCATGATGGATTTACTATACCAAAGCCCCGCCGGTTTGTGGGTGGCGGGCCGGGGATTTTTTCTGTTTTTTTTTCACCCAACCGATGCACGCGGCACCCAAAACAGAGGAACCGGAATGTTGACTGATGACAGGGCGAATAAGATGGAGGAACCGACCCCTATCCAGTCAATCCTGTCATCCTATCCACTGCCAGATCAGATCCCGACGTCATGATGATGAATGGTGTTCCCCACGCGACTTTGCCAACGCCTGACGTGCCTCTTCGATCAACAACGTCAACTCGCCGGGCACCTGGACCCCGTCCCAGCGCTCGGCCACCGCCCGGGCGTGACGCTCGATCAGCACCTCCGCCTTGGCGACCCCCAGCGCCCGCTCATCCACATCCAGCTCGTCCAGGTGCTGCAACGCGAACCAGACCGCCTGCAAGGCAATGATGTCCGCCACCGACCCGCGCATCGCACGCCCCGCCGGGTCATCCGGCAGCGCCAACGCCCCCTTGGCAAAATCGACCCACCGACCAAGCAGCACCGCCCACGTCAGGCGGTCGGCATCGAATGAAGACTCGGCGCATTCTGCTGTCATAACAGTGTTAAAAAGTTCACAATCCAATCGCAGCGGTCTTTCATAGCCGCGTGTCACGCGGCGGCTACCAAGGATGCGGTACTTGATCCATGCCACAACTCGCACCGGTTGGATTGAGGATGCAACAATACCACTCCCCGCTCGGTCAAAACCTCCCGGCTAAAACCCCTCCAGCTTCACCGCCTGCCCGCTCCAGGCCGACAGATGGATCGCCTCGACCTTCTTCATGTACCTAAGCCCCTCGGCGAAGTCCGGGCTGACACGCCTTTGCTGCGGCGGAACCCCCGCCCGGGCGGCCCGGACCGCGGTGATAAAACTCGCCTCCACCTGCCAGCCACAGGTCAGCTCCACCGGCACGGTCGCCGGCCTCAACGGATCGCCCGTCTTGCCGTACAGAAGCGTCCCCCCGATCGGGACACGCAGACGACCGGCCGACCCGTAGATCGTCACCGAGTTCATCGGCGGCTCCTGGCTCACCCCCGAGTGCTGCTCGTTGATCGTCGCCCCGTTCGCCAGCTTGCCTTCGATCAGCACCACCTGCGGGACCTTGATCTCGTAAGGCTTGCCGTCCACATCGGCCTTGCTCTGCACGGGGGTGTGCGTGACCGCTTTGAGAACGTCATATTCCCCGACCCAGGCGTTGAGCACCTCCGCCCAGATCCCTACCTGCATCACCTGCTTGCCGGAGATCTCGACCCGCTCTCGCCACGAGATCGCGTCGGGGTTGTCGCAACTGGCATCCAGGCAGGCGACCTCGACCTCGCGCAGCTCACCGAGCCGGCCCGTGCGGATCATCGTCCTGATAAAAGGCTCATACGGCATCCGATGCGGCGGTGGGCAGAGCATGTTCACCAGCTCCGGCTGGGCCTGCGCCGCGCTCAGCATCCGCTGCGCCTCATCCAGGTCCCGCGCCATCCGGGCCTGACAAAACACGTGCTTGCCCGCCTCAAACGCCGCCAGCGTCATCTCGCAGTGCGTGTCAGGCCAGGAGCCGATGAAGACCGCGTCCACATCGTCCCGCGCGATCAACGACCGCCCGTTGGGCTCGACCGCCTCGAACCCGAACTCGGCCGCCGCCTTCTTTGAGCTCACCTCGCTTCGGTTGCTGACAGCGACTAAACGCACGCCGGGGATCGCCTTGAGCCCGGGGATGTGCCGCTGGCGGGCGATCCCACCCGCGCCGATGAACCCGATCCCGATGGTGTCACCGTCTGCCACCCCGTCTCCTTCCACATCGGCCAAGCGGGTATGATTCACACCGACGCCGGCCTTGACATTAGTGTACCCCAAGCATCCCCGGGCCCGGAAACAGGAGGTACCCCGATGAAACATCGATTACTCGCCCTGACATTGATCGCAGCCTTGGGCGCGACCGCGTCCCACGCCGACCCAGCCGACACCCCCGCCACCACGACTCAGCCCGACGCCCCGGCTATCGCGCCGCAGGACGACCGCCCGGCGATAACCGTCGACCGCGAAACAGGCACGCTCGACCTGGCAGCCACCATGGTCGACGCCAAACCCGAATGGCTCGAACTGATCGCCACCACCCCCGGCGGACGCGAGCACGAAGCCATCGTCACCGTCGCCGCCAAGCCCAGCCACATCCACCTCGCCCTGGTCGCCCTGGGCCTGGAGCCCGGGCACCCCCTGATCAACCGACGCGAAGACGATCAACTCATCACCGACCCGCCGACCGGCCCGGCGGTGCAGGTCTTCTTCGTCTACGAAAAAGACGGCCAAACCCGCGAGACGCCCGCCCACCACTGGGTCGTCGATCAGCAATCGGGCGAACCCCTCCCCGATGCCCCCTGGTTGTTCGCAGGCTCGGTCTTCCGCGAATGGAAGGGCCGGGAATACTACATGGCCGACGAGGCCGGCAACGCCGTCTCCCTGGTGAACTTCGGCGACGATCTTGTCGTCAGACAGACCCCCACCACCGAAAGCAGCGACTTCCAGCAACTTCAGATAAACGAAGAAAAGGCCTTGCCTTATGGGAGTGAGTTGATCCTACGTATCCGCCTGGCCCCAAAGCCCGCCCCCGCGACCCAACCCGCCGAGCCGTCCGATAAACCCGTCCCCGGTGAACCCTGATCACACCCCCCGCCGCGGCCTGTAACCGCTTGACAATCCGCCCCCTGGCCCGGACAATACCCCCTTATTCCTCAACCGAATTTAGGTGGTACCCCATGCGACACATGACCAAGATGTTGTGCCTATTCGTGCTTGGCCTCTCTCTGGTGACGGTCACCGGCTGCAACCGCGTCACCGCCGGGAAAATCCGCAGAAACATGACCCCGGAACTGGCCACCACCGCACGCCCCAGCCAGCTGCACAAGAACGACCTGGCCCGCATCCGCGACAACAGCCTCCGCGGCGCCTGGGACGACATCGACCGCTTCCTGCTGATGCACCGCAACAGCCGCCTGACCCCCTGGCCCGTGCCCTAAGCAGCACGCCGAAAAACAAAACAACCCAAGACCCCGCCGAATCTGTGCGGGGTTTTTTATCGCGCGGCCAGCGATCACCACAAACCCCGAAGACCGCTATAAAAATGAAGAGGGCTCGCCGTGTGCAAACGCCCGGCCAGATCAACCCAAACGAAAAGCGCGGGCTTGCCGTTTAGCGGCGGAGCGTAGATCCGCGCGTTGGCCCAACGGGCCAAATCACAGCGACCACTTTCCCCTCAGCCCCCGGCTCAACCGGGGGATTGCCTGCGATGATGGGCATGAGCTGTAATCGTGATCCGTATTACGTTTGATTCGCGTTTATTCGCAGCCTGTCTTCTCCAAGACTTCACGACCGCGCCACCGCAGCCTCAACCCCCGCCGCCTCCGGGAAATAATCCTGCAACGCATTGACCGTCCACGCCCCCTCACGCAATGCCGCGATCCCCTCAAGCGCACAAGCCGCCGCGGTCAGCGTCGTGATCATCGGGGTATTAAACCGCACCGCCGTGGCGCGGAGCTTGCCCTCGTCCGTCGCCGGGCCCTTTCGCGTCGGCGTGTTGATGACCAGCCCCAGCTCGCCGTTCTTGATAAGGTCCATCGCGTTGGGTCGGCCCTCGCTGATCTTGTGCAGCCGGATCGTCTCAACACCTCGCTCCAGAAGGTGTGCGTGTGTCCCCCCGGTCGTGCAGACCTCGAACCCCATCTCGACCAGCCGACGAGCGATCGGCTCGACCGCCGGCTTATCGCTGTTCCGCACCGACAGGAACACCTTCCCATCAAGAGGCAGCGACACACCCGCAGACATCTGGCTCTTCGCGAACGCGACGGGGAACTGCGCATCGGCACCCATGCACTCGCCGGTCGAACGCATCTCAGGCCCGAGTATCACGTCCACGCCCGGGAACTTGCTGAACGGGACCACCGATTCCTTCACCGACGTATGACTCGGCACAACCTCTCGGGTCACACCCAACTCCGACAACTGCTTGCCGATCATCACCTTCGCCGCGATCAACGCCCAGGGCACCCCGCAGGCCTTACTCACAAACGGCACGGTCCGTGACGCACGCGGGTTCACCTCGATCACATAAATCTCGTGACGCTTACTGTCACAGCCCGGCCGACGCACCGCCCACTGCACGTTCATCAGCCCACGCACACTCAACGACTCCGCCAGCTTCCGCGACAAACGCTTCAATTCCTCCACCACCTCAACCGGCAAAGAGTAAGGCGGGATCGTACAAGCCGAGTCACCCGAGTGGATCCCGGCTTCCTCGATGTGCTCCATCACGCCGCAGACCAGCGCGCGGGTCTGGGGTCTAGGGTCTAGGGCCTGGTCAGAAGAAACCCGTGACTCGCTTGAATCGGATCGGCTAGACCCCAGACCCAAGCCCCCAGCCCCCATCCCATAATCCCCCACCACATCCACATCACACTCCACCGCCTCGGCCAAAAACTGGTCAATCAATATCGGCTGCCCCGCCAGATCGCTGGCGCCCAGCGCGATCGCCATGTAGTACTTGAGTTGCTCGTCGTCGTAGACCGTCGCCATCGCACGCCCACCCAGCACGAAGCTCGGCCGAACCAGCACCGGGTACCCGATCTTGTTAGCAATCTCGATCGCTTCATCGACATCCAACGCGATCCCGTTGTCCGGCTGCTTGATCCCTAGCTCGTTCATCAGGCTGCTGAACCGGTTGCGGTCTTCCGCCAGGTCGATCGAATCCACCGCCGTGCCGATGATCGGGACGCCCGCCTTCTCCAGCCCGTGCGCCAGGTTTAAAGGCGTCTGCCCACCAAACTGCACGATCACCCCGTGAACATTTCCGGGGGGGCTACCTGATCCCGACGCACCAAACGTCCCCCCGTTGAGCCTCTCACAAAGATTCAGCACGTCCTCCAGCGTCAACGGCTCGAAGAACAACAGGTCCGACGTGTCATAATCCGTCGACACCGTCTCCGGGTTCGAGTTGACCATCACCGACTCGTAGCCCATCTCGTCCGCCGCAAACGCAGCCTGCACGCAGCAATAATCAAACTCGATCCCCTGCCCGATCCGGTTAGGCCCCCCACCCAGAATAATCACCTTCTTCTTATCCGTAACCCGCACCTCATCATCACAAATAGCCGAGCCATCCTGGCTCGGTCCGCTCGGCCCCCCCGGATCCCCCGCCGGCACAGATACCCCAGCCTCCCCACCGACATACCGCACCGGCGTCTCATACGTCGAATAATAGTAAGGCGTCTCCGCCTCGAACTCCGCCGCGCACGTATCCACCAGCTTGTACACCGGCGTCACCCCAAGCGACTTGCGGTGCGCCCGCACCTTCAAAATCGTATCTGTGTTGATCTCTTTGTAATACAAGTTCGCCAACTGCGGGTCGGAGTACCCCAACTGCTTGGCCTTGAAAAGCACCTCGCGCGGCACGTCTTCGAGCTTCTCATACCCGATCAAGACCTCTTCAAAATCCACCAACTGCTTAAGCTGATCCAGATACCACTTATCAATCTTCGTCGCCGCATACACCTTATCGATCGACCAGCCCATCTTGAAGGCATAACGCAGGTAGTACATCCGCCCCTGCGAAGGCACCGTCAGCTTCCGACTTAATTTCGTTTCATCAATCGGCCATTCGATCGCCGAACCGTCCGCGTTCTTCTTGCCCCGCCGGGCGTTCAGCCATTTGTCGTTCGCATCCAGCCCAAGCCCAAACCGCTTGACCTCCATCGAACGGATGCCCTTCTGCAGGCTCTCCTTGAACGTCCGCCCGATCGACATCGCCTCACCGACCGACTTCATCTGCGTCGTCAGGGTTTCGTCCGCCTCGGGGAATTTCTCAAACGTCCAACGCGGGATCTTTGTCACCACGTAATCGATCGTCGGCTCGAAGCACGCAACCGTCTTGCCGGTCACGTCGTTAGGCAGCTCCCACAGCATATACCCCACCGCAAGCTTCGCGGCGATCTTCGCGATCGGGAACCCCGTCGCCTTGCTCGCCAGCGCACTGGACCGGGACACACGCGGGTTCATCTCGATCACCACCACATCCCCGTTGTCCGGGTTGATCCCGAACTGGATGTTCGACCCGCCGGTCTCGACGCCGACCGCCCGGATGATCGCACACGACGCATCGCGCAGCCTTTGGTATTCCTTGTCCGTCAGCGTCTGGGCCGGCGCGATCGTGATCGAGTCCCCCGTGTGTACGCCCATCGGATCGAAGTTCTCGATCGAGCAGATGATCACCACGTTGTCGTCGTGGTCCCGCATCACCTCCAGCTCGTATTCCTTCCAGCCCAGCAGCGACTGGTCGATCAATATCTGGCTGTTCATCGAGGCGTCCAGCCCCCGCCGACAGATGTCCGCAAACTCCTCGCGGTTGTACGCCACCCCCCCGCCGGTCCCGCCCAGCGTGAACGCCGGCCGGATGATCGCCGGCAGACCCACCTGATCCAGGATCGCGTACGCCTCGTCCATCGTCTCCGCCACCCCGGCGTCTGGGCACTTCAGCCCGACCGACTCGACGATGTCCTTGAACTGCTGGCGATCCTCCGCCCGGTAGATCACCTCGCGCGTCGCCCCGATCATCTCGATCCCGTATTTCTTAAGCACCCCCGTGTCGTGCAGCTCGCACGCACAATTCAACGCCGTCTGCCCCCCAAGCGTCGGCAGCAACGCATCAATCTCATACGCCCCGCCCTTCTCCTTTTCTATAATCTTCGTCACCGCCTCCGGCGTGATCGGCTCGATATACGTCCGATCGCTGAACTGCGGGTCCGTCATGATCGTCGCCGGATTCGAGTTCACCAGCACGACCCGGAACCCCTCCTCCTTGAGCGCCTTGCACGCCTGCGTCCCCGAATAATCAAACTCACAGCCCTGCCCGATCACGATGGGCCCCGACCCGATGATGAGGATTGTGCCGATATCGCTACGTTTAGGCATGATTTAGGTGCGTATGGGGGTGTGCGGCGAGTGAACCAGCCAAAATTGGCTAAAACCGCCCGCATCTTAGCGTGGCCCAATGCGTTGGGAAAGGGGGCCGGCATTTATGATTTGGGATTGATGATTGATGATGTAAAGAATCAAACCCACCGCAAAGAACGCTGAGGCCGCAGAGGGACAGGCATTTTGACAGGATGACAGGATGTTCAGGATAATACCCACACGCCAAGCATCGCCCGCACGATCCTGTCCATCCTGTCATCCTGTCATCCTGTCCACATTCTTTGTCTTGCTTTTTTCTGCGCCCTCTGTTGTGAGTCTCTTCTTCGATCTTAAAATCAGCAATCACAAATCATAAATCCACCACACCCGCCTTCATCTCAACCAGATCCAACAGCATCACCGTACACCGATCGTTCACCCACCCGCAGCACTCACCCGGATTCAAAAACAACACCCCGCCGCGCGTCTCGTTCACCACCTCATGTGTGTGCCCCGTGATCACCACATCCGCACCGACCAGGTCCTTCGCCGTCAGCGAGTCGATCCAGTGGTGCATCACAATCGTCTTACCCCCCAGCTCCACCTGCAACGGCCCATCCACCACCCCCGGCAAAACCTTCTTCAACCCCGCACGCTCACCATCATTATTCCCATACACACAATACACCGGCACACTGACCTTGCCCGGCGAGATCAATTCCGCCGCAAACGGTGCCACAAAATCACCCGCATGAAAAATCGCCTCCACCCCCAACCGCTCAAACATCGCCACCGCCCGCCTGAACGTGGGCACCCGATCATGTGTATCGCTGATGACGCCGATCTTCATGCAATAAGTATGGGCCTCGCTATCGGGAAATGCAAGAAACTGGTGGGTATAGGGTCTGGAGACTGGGGTCCAGTCAAAACGAGGGCCTTATGTTTTCCCAGACCCCATACCCTAGACCCCATACCCCATGTACAATCCCCCCATGACTGATCGCCTCGAACAACTGCACAAACTCCACGCCGCCGACCCCGACGACGCGGACATCACCTACATGATCGCCATGGAGCACACCAAGCCCCCCGGAAATGATCCCGCCGCTGTCATCGACTGGCTCAACAAAACCCTCGACCTCGACCCCAACTACCTCTACGCCTACTTCCAGAAAGCCAAAGCCCTAAGCGAGCTCGGCCAAGCCGACGCCGCCAAAGCCACCCTCCAACTCGGCATCCAACACGCCACCGAACACGGCGACGCTAAAGCCCAAAGCGAATTAAGCGAACTGATGGCATCACTCACTTAACAGGTATAACATCGTGCCCGAACGATTATCATTTGACGATCAAACAATACGATGCGGTAATCACGAGTGGCATGTTCCTTATCCAATCGATGACGCCAGACTGATTGACGAGTTAATCGTCGTACTTTATCAGTATATGTCCGCACCGATTTGCGAAGCATTCCCGAATTTGGAAGCGTTTTCCTTATCTGGGAAAAAGCTCTGGACCGCCGAACTCCCCAATACCGGCGGTACTGCAACTTACGTCGGGATGAACAATGACCTGCCATTAATCGCTTGGAGTTTCTCTTGTTGGATGTGCGAGATTGATATTAACACTGGCAGAATCCTCCAAAAGCATTTCACGAAATAATCAATGCACAGTTACATGATGGAATTACAAAACCAAGACTTGAATAGCCGGGTGCCACACTTTGGCAGGCTTCGACGCAAAGCATGACGATTGGGCACATTCAAGCTGCCCCACCTGCAACAACACTTTGTCTCGATGCGGTCAAATTGTGGCGCCCGCCCCGGATTTCACAAGATCGGAAGCCACAATATTTCGCTGCCTTCCTCCGTGTCTCCGCGCCTCCGTGTGCTCCGTGATAGCCTTGTCGATTATCCCTGCGCGCACAAACACACCCACTTTCCAACAACATACTCACCATAATCGCAAAATCGATTTCCCCCGCTCCTAGTAAGACTTGCGGCCCACATCTTGTATCTTTCGACCTGATCCATGCGCACAAACCTGACGTTTCCACCAACGGTGGAGGCGCGACTTTGTTTGAGTCGCGTCTGCCGACAACCTCACGACGGCGATCGACAGCTACCCTGAGTATCCAAAGATTAAAAGGACCAGGACTCGAGGGCTGCCCCCACGGAACGCTATGCTCAAAAGGCATAGCCGGTGACGGGACTTGGTAGCGGACCGCCCCGGCCAGATGACGGATCAACAGGACACGGGCCCGGCCTGGTCCCGTCGTGCCGTGCCTGCCGTTACCGCCGGTGAATCGTGAGTTTTAGAAAATCAGAGATTCAGATTGAACCACAGAGACACAGAGGCACAGAGATAAAAAGAGTTTTGACAGGATGACAGGATGGACAAGATCGAGCTTGCGCGGTCAGCATGCCGGTTCTATCCTGTAGATCCTGTCATCCAGTCCACATTCCTTGCCTTGTTCTTCTCCTTGCCTTCCTCTGCGCACTCTGCGCCTCTGCGGTGAAAGACCTCTTTTTTTCGAACCTTCGCGGTTATCCCTTTTCCCGCCTCCCATTACCCGAATCTGTCCCGCACCTCTTGCCGTAGCCGATAGACCCTAGATCCCGTGAAACCACCACCACAACCGGCGATTCACCATGACCCCACAACCCGCCGGCCTATCGCGAATCGGGGCGTCGCTCTCGGGATGGATCCTCGATGGCGACCGGGCCATGATCGTGCTGGCGCTGGCGATCTCGTTCCGTGCCCCCGATCTTCTGTGGAATCAATTCGGCCTGCGGGCGGTGGGCGTGGCGCTGGCCGGGGTGATCCTCCTGGCCCTGCTGCTGCGCGGGGTCGCCTTGCGCCGCTGGCCGGACGGGTGGAAGATGCCGATGGCCCTGGTCAGCGCCTACCTCCTGGCGTGCGTGATCTGCACCACACAAGCCCAAGACGCTCAGCTTGCAAAGGCCATGCTCATCGACGTCGCCAAGGGCGCGACGATTCTCTTCCTGGTGACAAGCCTGTGCCGATCGATGCGGTCGCTGAACCGTGTGATCGCGGCGATGTTGTTCGCGGGGTGTGTGATGGGCACGATCAGCGTCCTTCAACAGTGGACCGGCACGTTTGATCAGAGCTTCGGACCCTTCGGCCAAGTCGACCACAAACTCTTCCCACAGGGCTTCAAGATCTACCGCAGCACCAGCGTGATCGGCGACCCAAACTATTACGCACAGGTGCTCATCATCCTGATCCCCCTGGCGGTGGTCGGCCTGTGGCGGGTGCGTCGGCCGATCGCCATCGCGATCCTGTTCTGGACCGGATTGGCTTGCGTGCTCGCCGTCATGTGTACCTACTCGCGCGGCGGGCTGCTCACGATGCTGGCGGTGCTGGTGATGCTGGGCGTACTCGCGCTGAAGTATCGCCCAAGACGATCATCGGCCGCCCTGACCTGCGCACTCTTAGTCGCGGCGGTCCTGCTCATGCCAAGCCACTACGCCACACGGATGTCCACCTTCGGCAGCTTCCTCCCCAAAGACGGGCAGTGGCAACCCAAGGAACAGCTGTCGAATGAGATCGGTTTCCGTGGCCGACTCAGCGCCGCGCTCGTCGGGCTGGAGATGTTCAAGGACCACCCCCTGCTGGGCGTCGGGCCGGGCAACTTCCGCACGCACTACCAGACCTATTCACACAAACTTCAGATCGATCCCAGCAACAACATCGTCCGCTACGCACACAGCCACTACCTCGCCGTCGCGGCCGAGACCGGCCTGCTTGGGCTCACCGCGTTCATGACCCTGCTCGTCGTTGTCTGCAGACGGATGCACCACGCACAAAAGAAGCTCAAGCACGCCGGCCTGCCGGACCCGGCGATGGTCGTCGCCGCGATCAGCGTCGGCATATACGGATTCCTGATCTCTTCGATGTTCCTGGACACCGGGTTCATCTACCACCTCTGGCTGCTTACGGGGATCGCCTTCGCGTTGCCACGGATAGCCGAACACGAGATCCAAAGAAGAGAAACCGAATCGCGTCCCGGAGTGGGAGCCGGCTAAAGCGAAAGTGCAGGGGCGCCGCGTCAATCGCACGGACCCGTCAACCGAACTTGGCGACCACCGCGCCCCATTTGCCTTGGGCCCGCAAGATATGCTCGACCGCCTGCCGCGCCGCGCCCCGGCCGCCTTTGGCTTCACTGACGAACTTCGCCGCCTCCAACACCTCGATCGCCGCGTCCGCCACCGCCATCGGGTAACCGACCTTCTTCAACGCAGGCAGATCCAAAATGTCGTCCCCCATAAACGCGGTCTGCTCCAACGACACCCGCGCCCGTTCCGCAATAGATTCGATCCCCGCCGCCTTGTCCTTGCAGCCGTGGAAGTAATGCTCGACCTTCAATTCTTGCATCCGCCGATGTACGACCTCGCTGGACCGCGCGGTCAGCACGCCAACCTGTAACCCACTG
>JAJDCV010000170.1 GCA_029260675.1 Phycisphaeraceae bacterium | reverse complement strand
TCATGCCCGACCTCATGCAAAGATTGGCCGATCAGGCCTTCGACATCGGCCACCGCGGCGTGGTAGGAACTAAGCGCATCCAGGTATTGGCTACGCATTGCGATGAGCGACCGCTGGGCATCCAGTACGTCGAGGTACCCGAGTTTCCCTTGACGGTATGCCTGATTGGTCGCGTCAAACGACGCCTGTGCCGCAGGCAGGACATCCTCCTTGAGCATGACCGCCTCGTCATACGCCGCCGATAGTTCCTGATAAGCGCTGCCGAGCGCAGCGCCGACCCGTACCTCCGCAGCCCGTTGTTCCTGCCGGGCCTTGGCGGCATTGAAACGTGCTTCTAATACGCCGCCCTGATTGCGGTCGAAGATCGGAAGTGGAAGTGACAGGCCGACCACCATCGCGTCGTCGTCGGTCCCACCGAAATGCCGGGCACCGACGCCCACCGTGACATCCGGCGAGCCCTGCGCCTTGGCCAACGCCACCTCGGCCCGGCGTTGTGTTATCTCAACCGCCCATCGGGCAACGTCGGGGTTCTGACTGATCAGTTCAGCCAGACTCTCTATCGTTGGGATCTCGCAAATCGTTTCCAGTTCGCCAGTCACGGTCTTAAAACGTGGGCTGGCGTTCCCCCAGGTCGATGCAAGCGAGATACGAGCCGCCCACAGACGGCGTTCGGCCCGCTGAAACTCGATACGGCTCGTAGACACCACAACGCTGGCCCGGGTCTTCTCCACCGGTGCCGACGCTCCGGCTTCCACACGCTTATTCACCGTGTCGAAGAACTGTTGCGACAAGGCCTCCGCGTCAGTCGCTAATTCAAGACGACGCTGGGACGAAAGCACTTCCACATAACGCCGCGCGACTTCGGTAAGGACCTCGATACGCGCGGCCTCGTAATCCCAGCCCGCCAGGTCTCGCTCCAACGACGCGACCCGTGTCCGCTTGGAACGTTTACCGCCGAGTTCGATCAGTTGGCTCAGCGCGATCGTTGTTTCGGCCGCATCCGTGCCACTAAACTCGCCTGACCCGGCGAGGTTTTCGACCTCTACCTCCAACTCGGGGTTGGGCAGTAGACCTGCCTGAAGTGTCCGTGCCTCGGCAGCCCGGACCTCCCAGGCGAAGCCTCTGAGTCCCGGGTTCTTCTCCAACGCCAGCGCCAAAGCCTGACGCAACACCAGCCCGTCCGCCGGTTCTTCAATCCCGCTCTCTTGCGCGGGTTGGGCTTGTGTTGTACGTTCACCCGGCGGCTTAGGTGGTGGACGGTAGGCATCAAGATCACGGCCAAGTGGCCTCGCCTCGGGCCAACTCTCGGCTAACGGGGACGGACCACAGCCCGACACCGATAGAAATATCGCAATACAACTCAGTACGGTGACCGATCGCATGGGAGACTCCGGGTTATACAAATCGGGGGATAGCGCACAGACGACACACGGCTATGTCACGATCCAATCGTGAGCAACGACGTGCCCGTGTCATAGGACAGACGGGAGTCAGCCCAATATTTAAATCTGGAGAATCACCACGCGGAGCATGTCCAGCGAAGTGAAGTCAAGAGATGAATCGACAAGACGAGATGGCTGGAGAGAGCGGGGGGACGCGGCGACGGGTATGTAAGATACAATAGCCAAAAGCGGCTTAAACACTTCCTGATCGGCCTTTGACAAGCTTAAACTGCGGGCTGGCAGCGCCGAAACGACGGGGGTGTCAACACATGCAGTACTTGAACGGGCAACATCCGAACATGAAGAGACCAAGCCCAATGACCCGTTTTCGCCCGTACCTTTGGCAATAGAACCCACCTGATGGGGAAGTTCAAGAGCTCGGTGCCCGTCGGAACCGATGCACCAGACCATCCACCCACCGGGTGCAACCACGGTGAGCATGTACGCGCCCAGGCAAATCAGGGCCGTTAATTTTCTGTTAGTGCGGGTCCGCATAGCGTTGATACGTTAGTGGCCCAGGGTGGTTCAAGTCAAGTGGACATTTTGTTACCCTTAAGACGTCACCATAAACAGGTGCTTGGGAGTAATGCTGGGCAGCCAGAGCTACCCTGTACCACCTGAGTCTAGAGTTGCCAGTCAGAACACGGTTTTTCGGACAGCTATCGTCCCGGTGGCCATTCTATTTCACACTCGCAATCACGATCGTGGCATACGAGATTCGTGGTGACGATCATTGGCCCACGTCGATCCTCTGGACCGTGGGTGTACGGTCTCGTGGATGCGACGCCAAACCTGCTCTCGGACGTTGTATCGGCCGTCGTCGTGTCGAGGGTAGATATTAGAGCGAGCAGTCCTGTGATGTGGGGCAGGACTCACGGGCACGCTCACCGATTTTCATAGAGGGGGTCACAGGGCTGGAGCAGCGGCGAGGGGGACCGGGTGGTCGAGTAGGTCAAATCGGTCTTGGGGTAGGGATCACCTCCAAAATTCACCTAACCGCTTCTAACTTTGGCAACCAACACACCAGTAGGCAACCTCATATCAGCCGAGGCACCGGGCCGAGGCTATATTCAAGTTCAATCGGAGCCAAGCGACCACCTGCCGGCCTGGAACGCTGGTCTAATAATCAGCTTGAATCATCGCTCTGCTGCTCAACGGCCCACACCAACTTAATCTCCCACCCCACCGCTTTCAGGAACTGACCCAGAACCTGCTCCGTCTGCTGCTTGGTCCGGTCCACTAGCTCTGGCTGTTCGCCGGCAGCTTCAACGCAACCCTGAGCCTCGATCATCGCCCGGTTCACCACCATTCGTGAAGGTTCAGCCGAGGGCACCACCTTCCAGAGCCCACGACGGTCAATCCGGTATACGCTCGTACTTTCATGGTCCAATCTCGCCCTTCGTACCACGGGTTCCGCAAGCATCAAAGTGGCTCTCCTTGCCGCCGTATCCACTTTTTTAAACTGAGCCTGCATGAGATCCGTGCCCATTTCAAGTTCACCATTCACAAGCACGATGCAATCAACGGCACCCACATAGCCGCTGATGCGGGTGACGTGTACTTTCGAGACGGGTACCCTTAGTACAACTAGGTCTGCCAGTTCAGTGATCCGTCCAATCACAGTCGGTGTTGCTTCCACCGGCACACTATTACGATATCGCCCCCCTAAGCCGAAGCCTAGGAGGGCACCAATGATGAGCATCAATACCGTCCAAAGTATTTGGATCACGAGATCTCCTTCTTGATTGTTGAGTCGAACTCTAAAGTGGCTTAACCAATCGCCAAAACCATATCGATCCAGCCCAACGCCATACACACCACGACAACCACCACAACCGTCAACACGGTTGAATTCATACATTGCTCCTTTGTGTAAATTGAAATCAGGCAGCCAGACCACACGCACTGTCCAGCAAGCCGTGCAACGCTTGAGTTCGCTTCGGAAGTGTGTCCAGGCTTCGTCCCTTGATCGACTCCGTTACGGCATTAAACAAGGCCCACGCCGTTGAGCCGGCTTCTCTGAACTCTTCGTGACTGGGCTCTTCGAACTCCCTGACAGCCACCGGCAGGCGAGTCGCCGGCAACACCCGCATCCGCATCGCTTCCACCAGCAGATGATGGGAATCTCGTTTCTCCAACGGGGTGTTCTTGTATGCGTCGATCCTGGTGTCCTGTTGAAGACGTAAAGAGCCCAGCTGCCCCACCGCCCTTTGTACCAACTGAGGAAGATCACGCTGGATAAAGCGGGTGTGCCGACGCGAGAGATTTACCTCACCTGAGAACGAGAGATTGTCACACACAAACACACCGTTACCCACCACCAGACCCGCCGGGAAGGTCATATCGTGTGAATTTCTGAGGCCCACCACTAAGCCATAATCATTGGATGGTTTACCGTTCTGCACCTCCAACAGGCCGAAGTAACGGTCGCCGTCTCTCGCCAATGCATGTGCTTGGTTCACCACTTGTAAGCCGGTAGTTTCAAGTGAATCCTCCACCAGTTCCAGCAACCGGCCATGCGGTATAGGCTGCCAGCTCTTGGTCGCCTCCGGCGTTCTACAATCGATTACCTCCGTACGCTCTGTCGACTGGCCTCCGCAATGCAGTATCAGATCAAGCATAAAATGCCTTTCTTTTAGATTATGAGTGTTGGATATGGTTGAGAACTAGCGGTAGTAA
>JAJDCV010000169.1 GCA_029260675.1 Phycisphaeraceae bacterium | reverse complement strand
GTTCAGCGGGTGGGTCATCACAGCCGTGAGGAACAGCGTCACCGCCATCGCCAGGCCGGACCACAGCCCGACGGTGACCAGCTTGGATCGGCTGCGTACCTCACGCAGCAGCGCGACGGTCACACCCACGCCCGCCATCATCACCAGCATGTATTCCGCGCTGAGGTCCAGGCTCAGCAGGATCAATAACCCAAGGAACCCACCCATCGCCAGCGCGAATCGCTGGTCGTAGACGATCACGAGGACGGTCGCCGCCATCAGCACCGGCAGCGTCGTCATCGCCGGCAGGAGTTGCGGGTAGCCGCGCCCAAAACCCACCGCCAGGACCTGGCACAGCAGCACCAATGACGTGATCGCCAGCCCGCGCATCGGGTTGCGGACGATCTTGTCGTTGTAATAGAAGATGTAGGTCCACACCGCGACACCGACCAGCAGGATCAGCCCCAGCCGGCCGAACAGCACCAGGAAGTTTTGCGCGGGCGTGAGGCTGTGGACGTATGCGCGCTGCTCGCTTGCAATCAACCCGATGTCGTCGCGCGTCAATTCCGTGCCCGTGGCGAACAGGATCGTGTCGGGCTGATAGGTCAGCACCTGTTTCTCAACCGCGGCCGCCGCCTCGTCGCCACGCAAACCCGTGAGCTTCGGATCGTAGTGGTAGGTTGCCTGAGGGTTCGTGAGCACCAACGCCACGACCGATTCATGCAGGTGCTCGCCCTTGAAGAACCGCGTCGCGAACTCGACATCTTTCTCGAGCCGTTCGGTGTCGTTCAGCGACAGGATGCGTCGGCCAGACAACCGTTGCTCAAGGGCCTTGCCCGGTACCGGGTCCGGGTGAATGATCGTGATCGGCAACATCTCCACCGGATCATCGCTTGGGTGCGGGCCTTTGGGGTCAAGAACCGCCAGCTCGAACAACTCCTGGAGGAAACGCCGCGTGTCCGCCTTCCACTGCTCGGTCGGGACTCTTTCCTTGTCGACGTAAAGCCGTAATTCACGCAACACCAGAGGCGTCAGCTTGACCTGCCCGCGGTATTCCGCCGGGATCTCTTCCAGCGTGTCATACTCCGTCCAGGCAAGCAGGTCGTTCAGGCGAGTGTTCAGTGCCTTGAGATAGTCCTGGTCCGCAACGTAGGTCGCTGGTAGATTCCGCCTCGCCGCCTCACGCAGCTGCCGTGTCCGCTCGACGTCTTCGCGTTCAAACGCCACCCGGACGATCACCGGTTCGGTGAGGACCTGGCCGGGGTAGTAGTGGTCAGAACCACCCAGCCACAGCGCCACCGGGCCCGCCACCGCGACCAGCATCGCGATATACATGGCCGCCCAACCGACCTCACGTCGGCGAAGCATCTGCACCCACTTGGGGCCCGGCCGCGGCACGCTCTTGCGGACCTCACGCCGCCGTGCGGTCGTCGATGATTTACTCTTGCCGTTGGCCATGCTGGATCGCTTGGGTTCCTCGGGATCGTGAACGCGACAAAACGCCCACCCTACGGTCATCGACCAGGTTCAAGGCCCACTTCTCGCCCCTTTGGGCCCCGGGGGCAACGGAGGCTGCCGAAGGGGCCAGGCGGTTATCGGGCCGACCTGATCGTGAACCGCCCGGAGATTTTATCAGACACTCACGTGCTTGGGGTATCCCCCGCCCCAGAGCCCCCAGAACCCCCGGATTGACCGCACTCATACGCCTTGACGATCCGCTGAACCAGGTTGTGCCGGACGATATCCACGCTGTCGAGGGTGACCATCCCCACGCCACGGATCCGCCTCAGCCGCCTCACCGCATCGATCAGCCCCGACTCGCGGGGGTCGTCCAGGTCGATCTGTGACGTGTCCCCGGTCACGATCATCTTCCCGCCCATCCCCAGCCGGGTCAGGAACATCAGCATCTGCCCCTTGGTCGTGTTCTGGGCTTCATCGAGAATGATCAGCGCGTCATTCAGCGTCCGTCCCCGCATGAAGGCCAAGGGCACGATCTCGATCAGGTCACAGGCCATGAAACGCTGGATATGCTCGAACTCCATCATGTCGTGCAGCGCATCCAGCAACGGCCGAAGGTACGGGTTGACCTTGTCCTGCAAGTCACCGGGCAAAAACCCCAACTTCTCACCCGCCTCGACCGCGGGTCGCACCAGCACCAGTTTGCGCACCTGCCCGCGCTTGAGCATCGCCACCGCCACCGCCACCGCCAGGTACGTCTTGCCCGTCCCCGCCGGCCCGGAGCAGAACGTCAGGTCGTTTTCGAAGATCGCCTGAAGATAATGGCGCTGCCCCTCGGTCATCGCCTTGATGCGCTTGTCAGGCAGATAGACATCCATGCCGTACGCGATGTCGCTTTCTGACTGCCGGGCGATACTCCCCGGGGCGACCGCGGCCCCGGCGTGGGGCAGACTCGTCACCGCCGCGATCGCATCAACCAGTTGCTTGCGGGTCATCGGCTCGTCACGCATCGCCGAGTCGGTCAACCGCTCGATGATCCGCGACGCCTGCCCGACCGCCGCGTCGTCCCCGTTGATCGTCAACACACCGTTCCGCGCGGTGATATGCACACCCAGCGTCTCACGGAGAATCTTAAGATTCCGCTCCGCCGCACCGGTCACCCCGACCCGCTGATCGCCGTCTGGTAGTTCGAGTGTGATGTCCAAAACGCAAGCGTCTCCCATGTGGCCCGATACAGATCAAGGCTCGATACACCTTTATAATACACCGCTAAACCGCAAGCGTATTCTGTCACGCACTGTTTGTCTTGATGCCTCCGGACACGCTTGCGGGTTAGCGATCCTTGTGAAACGGCCAATTATCATAAGTTGTGATGAAATCCCAATGCTGGATGGGCATCTTCTGCTTCACCGGGTTCTGCTCCACATATCGGATCGTGCGCCAGATGTCGTCGGGCGAATCCAGAAATACCTTGTACCCGCCTCGTGTCCAGGCGGGATGCCCTTGCAGCCTTAACCCCGATACAGCCAGGTGTTCCCTCGTCCACTTCTGTAACTGATCAATCATCACTTCGGCCTGATCCTTGTGTTTGCGGATGACCAGGTGGACATGATCGGGCATGATCGCCATCGCATAACATGTATAACCGCATTGACGGATGCCTTCATCGAAGGCATCGGCAACCGCGGGGAACTAGTTTGGGGAAAAAGACAACAGTTCGTGCCGGAGGCGACCGGCGGCCTGGTTGTAAAACGCACGAATATCTCTGCCTGCGGGTTGGAGTCTTTTTCTACCGAAGTGAACTTCACCCAGGTCTTTCAGTGGGTCGCTGTGGATCGTATGTGAGGTCGATCCTCGCGGATCGTTAGGCAGCCACCAACCGTAGAGTGTCCACATGAGGTGGTGAGCGATGATCATAGCGGCGATTTTATCCTAAGCCGCTAAACCGCAAGCGTAGCCGGAGGCGTAAGGTTATCCGGGGCGTGTCAGAACATGCTTGCGGTTTAGCGAGTTTGTCTGACGATACCGACGACCTCACATCGCCCCCCATATCCGTTTCAACTCCTGCGGCGTGGTTGCGAGGTAGACCCGGCCGTCGGGCATGCGTCGTTCGATCAGGCGGCCGGTGGGGCTGAAGGTCGCGATCCGTTCGGCCCGGTCAGGGGCAGGCCGTTCGTAAACACGGTACGCGCCCCCGGGCAACGGCTCGATCCGGTAGGTGCGCAGCGAGAGTTTCCGCGCGTTCTGGTGGAAGCCGTAGAACGTTAACTCCGTGGGCTCGTCGCGGGGGAGCAGCGCGGGCAGGACGTACTGATTGACCTGTGAGAGGTAGGGGAACGGCGGGATCTTCCAGGGCAGTTGCTTGATGCTCGTGGGGGTTTCTTGTGAAACCTCCAGGGCGTTGCCGTCGCGGAGCCCGGTCTGCCGCCAGTTCTGGATTTCCGGCTGCGGCGGGGCGTCGGGGTTGCGCGGCCCGGACTGGGGTATCCGCAGCGTGGTCGTGACCGTCCAGAACTCGACCGTCCGGTCGTCGGCTTCGAAGAACTTGCCCTCGGTGTCGTAGGTTTGATCGCCTTCGATGAGGTGCGATTGGATGGCGACCCCCGTGCCCGGCGGGACGTGGTCGGCTTCGTCGTGGTGACGGATCCGCATGTACCCCACGTCTTTGCCGCCGGCCGTGATCCTCAGCCACTGCTCGGGGACCAACGCGGACTTGACCTGCTCGGTTTTGATCGACTCCAGCCAGGCCCGGCCCGCCTCGATCCGTTGGGTTCGGATACGGTCCAATTCCGCCGGATCGGCCAGGCTCACGCTCTGGATCGTCGCCAGGACCGTCTTGATCGTCGGATCGAAATCACCGGCGTTGCAGTCGAGTTGGAAAATCGCCAAAGTGGTCGGGTCGATCAAGGCATACACCTGCCCGAACACCCAGTCGCCGTTCTTCTCATCGGGGACAAGCAGATAAAGCCCAAGGCCCTGCCTGTCCGCGACCGTGACCGGCTCGCTGTCCTGCGCGAGTGTCACCGCGGAGGGGTAGCGGAAACCAAACTCACGCAACGCCTTGTCTTTCACGCCCGCGAGATTCAGGTCACTGCGGCTACGCCTGATGTAGACACTGATCGTGGCGGGGTCTTGTGTCAGGAACTTGACCAGCGCGCCGTCGGCGGTCTGCTGCACCTGGGTCGACCCGGGCGGTGGGGCCAGGGACATCCCGTACGCCTGCTCACTCCAGCGTTGCCGGACACCCGCGTCATCCGCAACCTGCCCGTGGGCAAGCCCACGGGGGAAGCACGAGGCCAACAGCACACAGGCCAGAAAGATACGTGTTGAGATCATCTCGGTCCTTTCTCCGCCGTCGGGATCAGTCTTCAGACACGCGAGCCGACTGATAGACAGCCTGCAGCATCCGGGCGTTGGCGCGCAGGGATTCGACCGCGTCTTCGCTGGAATCCACCGCGTCCGTCAGGTAAATCAACCAGTACTGTCGCCCGTCGGGTGACAGGCATGCGAACAGGTGCTGACTGACCCGGCCCGTGTTGTCTTGGCTGGTCCCGATGAATTGAGCGCCGGACAGCCCTACATTATCCAGCGAAAACCCAAACGGTTCCGCGGCCGGCCTGAGCGTCGCCCGGACCGACGGGTCGGGATGCAACTGAACAAATCGGTAGATCATCTGGGCCGGGGTGGCCTGCTCCTTCAGGCCGATGGTCACCAACGAGAGCCGGCGGGCCGGCCTGTCCGGGTCCACCAGCGCCAGCCCCCCCTGATCTTCCTCCGGCACATCCCAGCCCTCGGGTAGATCAAACAGGATACCCAATGGGCGGTTCCCGTTGTCGGGCTGCTCCAGTTTGTGAACGCGCTCGATCGGGTTCTTCAGATACCCCGGGCCGCTGCCCGCCTGTACATACGCCAGACCTGTCACGCACACCAGGACCAGGCCCATCAGGCAGGCGACGGCCACGGACTGGGCTCGCGTCGTGCTGAAGATCGACTTCGGAGGCATACAACGATGGTAGGCCCGACGAAACGCGCATGCAATCTCAGCGGGACAAACCCCGCCGCTCCGCCTGCATGGCAAACACGGGTAGATATATCGGTGGCACCATGCCAAGCGTAATATGAAACCGCTTTAAAGATAGGTCAACGCATACGGTGGCGGGGGGATGCCATCATCATGCAAGTGAGAAGATCATCGCGATCCGGTCAGGCTGCTTTCCGGGAGGGGACCGGCTGAACGGGCATGACGTTCACCTGTGGAGGGACAAATTCAGATTGCTGCTTCTCTTCCAGGAACAAACGCGCCCACGCATCCCCGGCACCGGGCCCGCAAATCTTCACGGCGGGTGCATGCGCTGCCGGCAGATCTTTCAACTGCTTGGCCGATGCGACCAGCGTATGATCACACGCCGCGAGGATCTGCGACAACGTGACATGACCGCGAGAGCGGCCCGGGCCAAGTCTTAACGTCGGCCAGACCAGACGCTCAAACATACCCACTGGTTCCGCGGAGTCCTGCGACCGCGGATCGTTATCTTCGGGCAGGTCGCACAGGCGGATTCCCGCAACCATCGAGTCGGCACGCGGCCAGACTCCCGGCGAGGTCATCAGCAGGTCATCGAACCTGCGTTGCCGAGCCCACACGCCGGGCCCCTGATGAGCCTTGGACCATGCGAACACCCGGGCCCCGCGCGATTCGATATGGACCTGTCTTGCCATGTCGGCGACACGGCGCCATTGTTCGAGGTTGACCGCCCGGCCCGGTTTGGCCGAGAGGTAGACCTGGTGCGTCGTCGCGGCACAGCGCAACAGCTGCCAGGCACGCGCAGCCCGGCTGTCCCCGTCTGGGTCGGGGAAGCAGTCGCTTAGCATCAGCAGCGACGGTTGGCCATGTGTAGTTTCTAGCCGCATCTCGTTTCCCAGTCCGGCCCAATGCCGGCACACTTTCTCCACCCCGCCCCGCTACAATTCCCCCCCCCCGTTGGCCGATGCTCCACGCCGGCCACCATGCTGTCTCTCACCCGCTCCGCCCCGTCGCCGCGCAACCTGGCATCTTCCGGTCAGCGCGAATCTTCATCTGTAGTTCCTTGTTGTTGAACCCTTGGTGTCTGGACGGTCATGCCGCCCGCTTGGCGTAATAGCGGTACCGGTATCGATACCCGTAACGGTAGTAGTGGTACCGGTTCTTGCCCCGTTCCTGGTCGGTGGCGATCACGCCCGCGACCGGTGCGTTGTAGCTCCGCAGCGCACGCAGCGCCTGTGCGATCAACGGCTTGGGGGTCCGGCTGATACGGGCGATCAGCATCACCTCGTCGCTTAAGCCCCCCAGGATCCCCGCGTCCGCCAGCTCGATCACCGGTGGGGTGTCGATGATCACATGATCGTACTTCGACCGTAGGACCTGGAGGAGGTTCGCCATCCTCTGGTTACTCAGCAACTGAACCGCGTCGTTGCTGGCGCGGCTCCCGGCGGTGATGATGTTTAACGCATTGCCATCCAGTTCCTGGATGACCTCGCCGAGGCCGGCTTCACCGCGCAGGTACCCGATCATCCCCTTGGATTCACCCAGGTGCAGCAACTTGTTGAATGTCGGCAGCCGGAGGTCCGCCTCGACCACGATCGTCTTGCGGTTGCGCAGCTCGGCCAGGATCAGGCCAAGGTTCAGGCTCGTGATCGTCTTGCCCTCCTGGGGCGTGGCGCTGGTGATGGTGTGAACCAGGTTACGTTTGTGCTCCCAACGCGCCAGCAGTGTGGTCCGGATCGCGCGGTACTCCTCGGCCAACTGCGACGAGGGCTCCGTCAAGGCCACAAGCCGGTCGTCCAGGTTCGCGGTCCACTGCGGAGTCATCCTCAGGGGTGCGGTTACCGTGGCTATTCCAGGCTGTGACTCGCCGGGGGTAGGCTCGTGCTCGGGGGACGTTGGGGTGCTCGTTGGTGGCGCTACCTCGCTGCGGGCATCGCTGAAGTTGAAGACCGGGGCCACGATCTCAGGTGACTGCGCCTGCTCTGTTTGTTGCTCGACGACCGGGTCGGCATGCTCAGCGTCACCGCCGGCGGGTTCCTGCCCGGCGGGGGTGGGGGGCGTCGACGGCGCCTCGCCATCCCGTTCGGGACGGTTCTCGTCGTCGGGCCGATTCATCGCGTCAAAAACATATCCCATGCGTTAATCCCTTAACCCGCGAGACTGAGTCTGGGCTCAATATCTTCGGCCGTGGCCGCGTTGGTGAAGCTTGGAACCATATCGTCGAGCACCTGCCGGACCATGACCGGGGTGACCCGGCGCTGCTCCTTGACAAATGCGAGTAGGAGACAGTTGTCACAGATCACGTTAATCAGCCGGGGCGTCCCCTGCGTCGCGTCGTACATCGCGGCGATCGACTCACCGCTGAAACTTACAGCGACGTTCTTGGGGTCCTTGCTGGCGGCCCGTAGCCGGTGTGCGATATACCCGGCCGTATCCTGGATCCCAAGCGGACGAAGCTGCTTGGCCATCACGATACGCTGACGCAGCGCACTAAGCCGGGGCGAAGCGATCTGATCTCGCAACTCCGGCTGCCCGACGAGCACCAGCTGCAGCAGCTTGGTCGTGTCCGTGTCGAAGTTACTGATCAGCCTCAGCTCCTCGAGGGCCTCGGTCGAGAGCGTCTGCGCCTCGTCGATGAAGAGCACGACCGGCCGGTTGGCCTCCGCCTGATCCTTGAGGTAGGACTCGAGCCTTTCCAGCAGGCGGGCGTGGTCGTCGTGGTCCTGAGCTTCGATCACCAGGGACCGCAGCACGTGCCGGATCAACTCGATACCGGTGCGGTGGCCATGCACCAGTTGCACGATGGTGGCGTCGCCGCCGCATCGTTGAAGCATGGTCCGCCCGACGGTGGTCTTGCCCGACCCGATGTTTCCGGTTACCAGGACGATGCCCTTGCGCATCCGGATCGTGTACTCGATCGCGGCCAGCGCCTCTCGGTGCTGCTCGCTGGCGTAGAAGAACCGCGGGTTGGGCGTGTTCTCAAACGGGAGCATGAAAAAGTTGTAATACGCGTCGTACATCATCTAATCCATGAGGTCCGGGGCGGTCGGTTCATCCGGTGACGCCTCGGCGGTGGGTAGCTCGAAGACCCATGAGGCCTTGGCCTTCAGGGAGCGGAGCGTGTCGGGTTTTTCCAGGTCCAGGTAGAGGATCGCCGCCATCGCGATCAGCGCCGCCGCCATCAGCACGGCATTGGTCGGGTAGAGGATCATGTTCCGCACCCGCCGTGCCTTGCGGTGTTGCCGGCTGATCAGCTCGCTGACGGAGCCCAACAGCGGCAGTTCAAACGTCCTGGCTAATTCATCGCCCGAGGCGAAGGACTCGTCGGTGCGGTGTGCGAAGAAGACGCTTAGCGCCCCAGCCATCAGCCCCAGGCCGATCGCCGCCATCAACACCTGGGCGACATTGGGCGAAACGGGTTTAGCGCCGATACCACCGGGCTTGACGAAATCGAGTTGGATCCCGCGGTTCCCGGTCTCGGCCGCCAGCGTCATGTCCACCCGGCGGAGGTTGTCCTCCCAAAACGCCAACTGCCTCTGTGCCTGATCCACCTGGCGGTTCAGCTTCCGGTAGTCGCTGCGGACGGGGAACATATTCCCCGTCTGGTCCCCCATCTTGGCGACCTGTTCGGTGACGACCTCGATCTGCCGGGTCAGGGCTTCCTGCTCCCCGATCGCCTGGGTGTACTGCAGCTCAAGCTCCGCGAGCTTGGGGTTGGCCTTGTGCTGTTCCTGGGCCACGATCGTCTTATCCGTCTGATCGATGACCACTTTGAGTTCCATGACACGCTGTTTAAGCGCGACCACGTCGGGGTGGGCCGGCTTCATCTTCAGCACGTCCGTGTACTGGGTCAGCTGCTCGGTCAGCGTCTGGTATTTCTCGTTCAGCCGGACCAGTTCGGGGTTCGGTGCGGTGATTTTTTCGGGGGTCGTATCGGGGGTTTCGGCGATGGCGTCCTTGAAGTTCCTGGCACGGACGATCGCCGCATCACGTTGGGCGATGATGTCCTGCAGCTCGGTTTCCCGAGCGCTTAGGCGCTCCTGGACACTGTTGGGGCTCTCCGGGAGCAGGTCGCCGTTGTTGATCTCGAACTCCAGCAACCTTGTTTCCAGCTCGTCGATCGTTTTGCGGTTGTTGGCGACTTCCTGCATGAAGAACTCGGCCGACTCCTTGAGCCTCAGATCCATAGAATCTTGTGTGCGTTTGATATAGTTCCGTATCAATCCGTTGACAACGAGCTTCGCCACCTTGGGGTGTGGGCTGACGTATTCCACGCGGACGCGGTCCAAGGCACCGCTGGCGACGTCCCAGTGGACGATGGAGCCCCGGACGATGTTGGTCCTGAGGATCTGGCGGTCCAGCTCACTATGGATCAGGTCCATCTGCTCTAATTCGGGCTGGATCTGATCGATCAGCTGGTCAACCGCTCGGCGCCCGGTGATCTCTTCAACCAGCGAGTTGCGGGGGTCTTGGAAATTCCGTGTGGCACCCTTGGCGGTCATCTCGGTCAGGACCATGTCGGTGGTCCGCTCAAACATCGCCTCGGATTTGTACTTGCGGGGCAGGAACAGGCTCATCCCCAAGACGCCCAAAGTGACCGCAAACGCCGGGAGGATAAACCGCCAGCGGTACCGCAGCAGCAGCTCCCAGAGCTCGAGTACGGCGTTTTGTTGGGCGTTCTTCTGAATCATGTCATCAAAGCCTTAAGGCGTGGGTTTAGTTCTGCTCGTGTTCGCCGTAGCTGGCCTCTCCCCGCGCCGAGTTCTGGATATCGCCCGGGCCGGCGATCGTGTTGGCGATGGGCTGGAACGGCAGCAGCAGCTGCTGGAAGCCAAGCCCGATCGCCGCGAGCGTGGTCGGCGGGACATAGATGATGTCTCCCTCCTCCATCACCGCGTCCAGCAGGGTGTCGCCTTCCTTAACCATCTTGTCCAGGTCCACCGTCATCTTCCGGATCATCTCGCCGTCGGCGTTGGGACGCAGCACCATAATCTTCGAGGGGTCCGCGATCCGTGTGGGCTGCGCCCGCGACAGCGTGCCAAGGACCGAGTTCGCGCCGTTGTAGGCATACGGCCCGGGGTAGGAGACTTCGCCGAACACAAAGATCTTCTTGCTCGAATACCGGATCACGCGCACGCTCACGTCCGCGTCTTCGTAGTATTCCTGTGCCAGTATTCCCAATTCCGCCGTGACCTCTTCGGTGGTTTTGCCGGCGACAAACACACGGCCCAGCAACGGCAGGGTCAGCTTCCCATCGGGGCTGATCGATTCGGTATGCCCGTGGATCTCGCGGACACGCTTGGAGTAGATCTTAATCGTGTCCGGTGGCGACATCCGGTAGTCCGTTGCGGTCACAACAGGCCGAGGCTCCGCGATGAACGAGCTGTAGTCGGTGTAAGTTTTGGTACACCCACCGATAGTCAATGCGCAGAACAACAGCAGCAAGGTTATGATCGGGGCATGATGTTCGGCCATGCTTCGTGGCATCGGCAGGCTCCTCGCGGTCAGGCGGGACTTAGGCGTCAACAAGCCGTGGGGTCCCACACCCTCGGGATCGTCTCGAGGATCAACGTCATATCTTGTACAAGGCTCCGGCTACGCAGGTAGCGCAGGTCGTAAGCAAGCTTCCTTCTCATCCCCGCCAGGTCGTTGCTGTAGCCGTTGCGGACCTGGGCCAGCCCCGTCAACCCGGGCGCAGCCGCCAGGCGGCGCTCGATCCCAGGCATGTCCCCGCGCAGCTCTTCGATGATCTCCGGCCGCTCCGGACGCGGGCCGACCAGGCTCATCTGACCCAGCAGGATATTCACCAGCTGCGGCAACTCATCCGCGTGACATTTGCGGACCCACTGGCAGCCCGGCAACACCCGCGGATCCGAGCTGGTGGCACACCGGGCCCCGTTCAGCTCGGCATCCATCGACATCGTTCGGAATTTGTAAATGTTGAATAACCACCCGTTCCGGCCGACGCGCCACTGCCTGTAAAGCACCGGCCCACCGTCCACGAGCTTGATCCAGACCACGCAGAACGCCATCAGCGGCGAAAGCACGACCAGGCCCACCAGCGCAGCGGCGATATCCACCACCCGCTTGCACGCCTCAAAGCACTTCCCCGGCGAGCGCAACGACCGTCGGTGGGGGGACGCCCCGGGCCGCTTGGTTTCGTGGGTCTGTGCTATTTCAGCTTGCATCTACAAATTTCCCTTGGCAGACCTTACGCAGCCTGTCATCACAGGTATCGGTGTGTCGAGTGCGCTACTTAATCAACCTGGGCGTGTGGTAAGGGATATAACGCCCAGGCGGACGGGGTCAGGTGTATCGGATGCTCCTATCGGACCAGACGGGCTAGCTGGGTAAACCCATCGGGCCGTGAAAACGTGTGAACCCAGATCTACTGCCAAGACCCAGGGTATGGCCGACATCGGCACGACCCGGTAGACTGCCACCCGCGTATCAGACCCGCCGCCGACTGACTGCTTGATGGGTAGACCTTATATAGTCGGGGCCATAGACGGATGCCGAAGGACACCAGATGACTTGGGAAGCCTGGGTAACACTTGCAACGGTGGGGTTGATCGCCTTGGCGATGATGCGCGGCCTCGCCGGACCCGACACCGTGTTGCTGGGCGGCCTGGCCTTGTTGATGACATTCGGTCTGTTCTCGGACGCCTTCCCCACGCCCGCCCAAGCCGTCGCGGGGTTCGGCAACGAGGCGGTCATCACCATCGCGGTCCTCTTCGTCATCGCCGAGGGGCTCAGCCAGACCGGCGCGATGTCCCTGGTCACCCAGCCACTGCTTGGACGCCCCGGATCGGTCCGCGCCGCGCTGTCGCGGCTGACCCTGCCCGTAGCGGTCCTCAGCGCCTTCATGAACAACACCCCCATCGTTGCGATGTTTATGCCGGTCGTCAGCGACTGGTGCAAGAAGATCGGGCTGGCCCCGTCCAAGCTCTACATCCCCCTGAGCTACGCCGCTATCCTCGGCGGTTCCTGCACACTCATCGGGACCGCGACCAACGTCTTCGTCGACGGCCAGGTGATCGAGGCACAGAAACACGGCGAGCTGGCGGACATCCATATCAGCATGTTCACCATCTCCGCGGTCGGCGTGCCCAGCGCGATCCTCGGACTTTTATACCTGGTCCTCATCGCGCCACGCCTGCTGCCCGACCGACGCACCCCGGTCCAGGCCGACGACGACGCCCGGCGCTACACCGTGGAGATGATCGTCGAATCCAAGAGCCCGATCGCAGGCAAGACCATCGAGGAGGCCGGCCTGCGTGCGCTCCCAGGCGCTTACCTCATCGAGATCGAACGCGACGGCGAACGCATCGCCGCCGTCGGCCCGGAGCAGGTTCTCCACGAAGCCGACCGCCTGATCTTCGCGGGGATCGTCGACTCCGTTGTCGATCTGCAACGCACCCGCGGGCTGGCACCGGCAACCGAACAGGTGTTCAAGCTCAGCGACCCCCGCCCGGACCGCCGACTGGTCGAGGCCGTCGTCAGCGACAACTGCCCATTGGTCCACAAATCGATCCGCGAAGGCAAGTTCCGCACCGTCTACGGCGCCGCCGTTATCGCCGTCCACCGCGGGGGTCAGCACCTGGGTAAGATCAAGATCGGCGACATCGTGCTGCAGGCCGGCGACACCCTGCTGCTGGAAACCCACCCCCGTTTCGTCGAGGCCCAACGCAACAGCCGTGACTTCTTCCTGGTCTCTACCGTCGAGGGCTCCAAGCCCATACGCCACGACCGCGCCTGGGTCGCGTTGTTGTTGATGGTTGCGATGGTCGCCGCCGTCACCCTCACCCCGATGAGGCTGGTCAACGCCGCGCTGTTGGCAGGGGGGTTGATGGTCATCGCCGGATGCTGCTCGACCGGCGAAGCACGCCAAAGCATCAACTGGCGCGTCCTGCTGACGATGGGTGCCGCGCTGGGCGTCGGCGCCGCACTGGATTCCACCGGGGCCGCACATCACGTCGCGCAGGGCATCGTCCAGGCTTCCCAAAGCCTCGGGCCCCGCGGCATCCTCGTCGGGATCTACCTGATCGGCATGGCGCTGACGTCCCTGATCGGCCCGATCGGGACCGTCGGCCTGATCTTCCCCGTCGCCAAGGCCGCCGCGCTGTCACAGGGCCTCAGCTTCATGCCCTTCGCGATGGCGCTGATGACCACCAGCGCCGCCAGTTTTGCCACGCCCACCGCCTACCAGACCAACCTCATGGTCTACTCCGCCGGCGGATACCGTTTCACCGATTATGTCCGTGTTGGCCTGCCGCTGAACCTCATCGTCATGGCCGTCACCGTCACACTCGCGCCCTGGCTCTGGCCGTTTTAGGGAAGTGTGAATTCTGAAGTATGCGTGTTGAGTTAGGGAAGTTGAAGTCCAAGCCTATACGCCGGGCACGCGCTTGCTTTACTTCAGCACTCAGCCCTCAGGTTTCACACTTGCCACTTTCAGATCCACACGTCGGATCGCCTTGCCCCGGTGCCGGCTGACCAGCTCGTCGAACACGCCCGAACGCAGCAGCCGGTCCAGCTCATACAGCCGACCGCTGGAATCCACCGACACCCGCAGCACCCCACGGGTCAATCCCACCAACCGCGAGTGCGCCGCCAGCTCTTCGGGCACCAGCTCACCCCAGATCGCCGCCAGGTCGCCCAACTGCTCGTAAGGCTTCTGCACCTCCCGCTTGAACTGCCCGACCATGAACCCAAGCGACAGGTCCGGGTCCTTGCGGTTCCGCCGTTCACGCAGCCCATCCAGATGAGATTGATAGGGGTCTTTCATAGCCATCGCCCGTATCATACCCTACACCCCAGACCCTAGACCCTAGACCCAAACACACTACAATCCCGCCCATGAACCTGATCCTCTTTGGCTACCGCGGCTGCGGCAAGACCACGCTCGGCAAGAAACTCGCCGCCAAACTCTGGAAAGACTTCGCCGATGGCGACCACGAGGTCCAGAAGCGGTTCGACGGCCGGACCATCGCCGATATCTGGCAGACCGAAGGCGAGCCCGCCTTCCGCGAGGCCGAGGCGAAGGTCACCGCCGAACTGGTCAAGCGTGAGAATCACGTCATCGCCCTGGGAGGCGGTGCCCTGATGCACCCCGACGCCCGCCAAGCCGTCAAGGACGCCCCCGACGCCATACGTATCTACTTAGAATGCGACCCCGAGGAACTCGACCGCCGCATCCACGCCGACGCCGCCACCGCCACCGCCCGCCCCGATCTAACCCCCGCCGGCGGAGGCCTCGACGAGATCAAGCAGGTCCTCACCGAACGCGACCCCATCTACCGCGAAGTCGCCGACCACGTCTTCAACGTCACCCACACCAACCCCGACGAGACCGCGAGGTTTATCGTCGCGAAGTTTCTGTAACAGCCCAAGTGACTTGTACGAGATTAGGATATCACGGAGCGAATGGTATGAGCTGGGGCCTCGACGAACCGCGAGATTGGCTGCGCATGGCCTGGCTCTTCATTGCTATGTCACTGTGTGTGATTGCCGTGCTATTTTGGTCATGGCCGACACCGATGTATGTATGGCTC
>JAJDCV010000168.1 GCA_029260675.1 Phycisphaeraceae bacterium | reverse complement strand
AAATGTGGATTCCAGGTTGAGGCTGAGTCAAATCAGATACAACCAAATCCACCGTTAATGCCTGGTATGAAAGATACAGAGGGATTAACGGCCAAGTACCTCACCTGCCCATACTGTAACGATGTGCTGTTAGTGAGGGTTGAGAGTAGCCAAACGAAGTGATGACGTTACTGCCAGAGGCCATGTTGGCGTTTGATACCCACACCATCACCACGTCGGATAACGCCCAGGTAACGAATAGGCTGATTACAGTTGCAGTTCTGAGAAAACGCTTGACGAAGGCCATACAGGTCTGATAGAACCTAAATGGTGGCGTTGGCCATAGATGGGTCCGGATGAGGCAATCGGGGCGGCCAGATTCGAACTGACGACTTCCTGCTCCCAAAGCAGGCGCTCTACCAAGCTGAGCTACGCCCCGTAGCGAGGACACAGTATACGCAAACCTGGCCGGGCTGCTTAGGCCTGGGCCAGGTAGGCCGCCAACAGGTCGCGGCATGCGTTCAGGTCGGTCTTGTGGACCATCTCGGTGACGGTGTGGATGTACCTCGTCGGGCAGGACAGGGTGAACGTCCGAGCCCCGGCGGCGGCGCGTTGGATCGTCCCGGCGTCGGTCCCGCCCCTGGGCAAAATCGATCGCTGGTGGGGGATCTTTGATTTCTTGGCGACCGCTTCGAACGTCTCAAGCACATCCAGGTCCGCGATCGAGGCGCCGTCCATGATGGTCAGCGCGGCGCCTTTCCCCTGTTCAGTAACACGCAGCTCGCCGGGGATGCCGGGGGTGTCGCAGCAGAGGGTGGTATCGATCGCGATCCCGATGTCGGGCTGGATCCCATACGCAGCTGTCCCCGCGCCGCGCAGGCCGACCTCTTCCTGCACGGTGAACACGCAATACACCTCGCAGTCGTGTTTCGACTTGGCAAGCTTCTTCACCGCTTCGATGGCGACCCAGCAGGCGATGCGGTTATCCATGCACTGGGACACGACCGTGTCGCCGACTTTTTCAAACGGCGCACGCAGCACGACCATGTCGCCGAGCTTGACCTTCTTCTTGACCTGCGCAACGGGCAGGCCCAGATCGATGGTCAGGTCCTCGACCTCGGGGATCTTCTTTCGATCCTCGGCGCTGGCGATGTGTACGGGCTTGCCCCCGGGGTTCATCACGCCGGGCAGGTCTTTCTTCGGGTCGTTGACATCCGGGCAGACGCTGACCAGCCGGGCGAAGAGGTTGCGCGTGTCGAACCCGCCGACCGCGTTCACACGGAGAAACCCTTTGTCGTCGATGTGCCGGACCATGAACCCGATCTGGTCCATGTGTGCCGCGAGCATGATGCGCTGCGGCTTCTTCTTGCTGCGCGACCCCGCCCCGGATTTCGGCCGGGCCTTGCGCACACAGATCAACGAGCCCAGCGCATCGGTGCGGACCTCATCGAACAGGCCTTTGATCTGCGACTGGATCAGCTTACGGACGCGGTGCTCCCGGCCGGGCACGCCGGGGGTCAGGACGAGTTGTTCAAGTAGCTTCATGGGCCAAAGTATACCCACCCCGGCATGGCTGTGGCGTGGGCTCTTGCTTCGCGTTGGACCGGCGTCACCCGCCGAGCTTCTGGATCGCGCTGGCCAGGTCGACGTCTTTGCTTGTCACCTTCCCGCCGGCGTCGTGTGTGTTCAGCGAGACCTTGACGGTGCTGTAGACATTGAACAACTCGGGGTGGTGGTTGTGTTGCTCCGCGAGCAGGCCGACACGGACGATAAACCCAAGCGCCTCGCTGAAGTCGGCAAACTTGTATTCGCGGGTCAGCCGGTCATCCCCGTGTGACCAGCCGGGCAGGTGTGTCAGGGCATCGGCGATCTGTGCATCGGTCAGCGGCGCGGGCATGGTTGGCTCCTGGTGAGCCTATTGTATGGATCCGTCTTGGATTACGCGCGATTAGATAAAAGGGTGTTCAGGTGTAAACACGCCGTGTCAGGAAATGCCCGTTTTTTCCTTGTCTATGCATGCCGCGCGGGTTTACAATAGAAACCACTTTTCATGAGGGAGAAAGACCATGTCACACAGACTCTGGACGGGTTTATTGATCATTCTGCTGGCCGCAACCTCGACCAGTGCTGTCACCGTGCGTGCCAAATTCAACCCCGGCGGCTGGTTCACCAGCGCGAGCATCGACTATTGGTTTACGATCGATCCTTCCGATCCGATCACCGGACCCGGGCCCGCCACCGCACGCATGGACATCGACCTGGGTTCATTCCCGCTTAGCGGCGGCAGCGTCACCACGTCCGGACCCAGCTCGTTTCTCAACGGTTCGTTGTCTGCCGGGCCACCCCAGGTGCTTTCGTTGTGGCAGACCGGGCTGGCGTTGAAGGCTGGGGATTCTGTTCATGTCAACTCGGGAGCGAATCCCAACTCGGTGATCGGCTTTGGCAACGACGTCACCTGGTCCGTGCTTAACATCGCCGGCGATACATTCCTCCCGTTCGCCATGACGAAGACCACGCTCCCGCCGCCCGGACCAGCGATCGGCCCGGTGTTCGTAGCCGCGCCAGCGGTCGGCGATGCGGTTCTCACGGGCACGGGCGACCCGGGCAGCTATATCTCGATCTTCCAGGACAACCCGTTGCTTCTCACTCACGGCGGGCCGCTGGACCCGACTATCCGTCTGGCGTTTGGACAGGTTGATCCCGCGGGCAACTTCGTCCTGCCTTTAGATTCTCCGCTAACAAGTGAATTACTGGCCGTCGGCGTATCGGAAACCAACCTGGACATCCCCGAGGGCGGCGAGATCATCCAGTACCTCCAGCCCGTCCCCGAACCCGGCACCGCGTTATTGATTGGATTGATCGGGACCACGCTGGTCGCCCGGCGTCAGAACTGAAACGCTGTGTCGCGGAGGTGAGTCCGGTCATGATCGTTTAGCCGAGCCGCTTGCGGCCGGTCCCGGTCAAACGCATAGCGTCACGATGCGTGGCGGCGGCGCAGCAGGGTCAACCCACCGAGCCCCAGCAGCCCGATCGTGGCCGGTTCGGGTACGGCCGCGCCGGCGGAGGGCGGGGGTTGTGAGCCGACGTTCCAGGCACCCAGCACCGCGTTGAGATCATCGATCCCGACAAACCCGTCGCCCGAGACATCCGCCAACGGATCGCCCGGGGGCACCGATTGATTCCAATTAGTCAAGACCACGTTCATATCTGTGATCCCGACGAACCCGTCGCCGTCGATGTCGCCCAGCAGCAGGGCGTTAAGCAGGTCCAGGTCCGCCTGGTTGACCGTCCCGTTTTCGTCGACGTCGAATTGGGGTTCGTCCGTCCCGCCGATCAGCGTCGTGGCGAGCAGGTCGGCGTCGGCCTGGTCGATCACGCCGCTGAGGTCGGTGTCTCCGATACGGAGTTGCGTGACGCTGACATCGGCCATCGAGACGAACTGATTGCCGTTGAACAACGGCACGTCTGTGAGCCCCGACACGGTGAAGGTCGGCAGGGTCGAGAAGGCATCGAGCAGCGCCATCCCGTTGCCCAGCACACGCGCGAACACGGTGAACCCGCCGTTCTGGTTATCCAGGTTCGCCGAGTTGTCGCCGTAGTTGACAAAGAACTCGCTGGTCGCGCTGTTGGGGTCGCCGCCGACCTTCGCCATCGCGACCGTGCCGCGTAGATTGGATCGGGCGAACTCGTTGACCACCGGCGGGTCGGTCGGGATGTGGACAAGCGACGCCCCGTTCCAGGTAAACCCCCCGCTCTGAAGCACAAACCCGGGGATCAAGCGGTGCAGCACCACGCCGTTGTAGTCCCCGCCGTTGACGTAGTTCAGGAAGTTGTCGCGCGTGGCCGGGGTGTCATCGAACAGCTCGATGTGCACCGTATCGAAAGGCGGGGAGTTCAGCCCCAGGTCGTACCGGATCTTGACGATCGTACTCGCCGACGCCGGCCCATAAGCCGACACCAGGACCGCCGCCGCGACCGCGGCGAAAAGACGCTTACTCATCCAGGACATACAGGGTTCTCCCGCACCGATCGGGGTCGGCGACACATAAGCCTACCCGACGCCATCAGCCGGGCCAGTGAATCACGGGTTTCCGCTCAAGGCCGGGGCTTTACTCGCCCTCAGACCCGCCCCCGCCGGCATAACCCGCACAATCGACATGGATTATAGCACACCCGTCAAGCCCCGGCAGCCGACATGAACGCCGTTCATTTTTCTTTCATCGGTCCTGATCTATCGCCGACGCATCAGCGCAACCCCGCCCAGGCCCAGCAGTGCCAGCGTCCCCGGCTCGGGGGCCATGATGTTGCCGTTCATCATCATGTTGGGGCTGTTGGCGAAGGTGGCGATCATCTGCCAGGTGCCCTGCGCATCGTCGGTCAGGGAGATGTTTGCGATCTGGGTCGGGCCGGTGTTGGTCACATCGGTATTGCCCCAGGTCGCGCTGACCAGGCTGCCGGAGAATGAAACGACCGGGCTGCCCAGGTCCGAAGCGCTAAGCGGGCCGACGTCGTTGATCCCGCCGGGGATCCCGACGTAGGTGTCCCATTCCAGCTCGGGGAAGAAGCCCCAGAACGCGTCCTGCGGCCCGTTGCTGTCGGGGCTGCCGTTGTAGACGCTGCCCTGTGTGAGTTCAATGACCAGCACGGCCGCGGTCCAGTCCACCCCCTGACCGTCCACGACGATCTTGCGCGCCGTCACGCCGGGGATGGTGTTGGTCGGGTCGATCGACATCGAGACGGTGGGCGCTGCGAAAACCGAGCCTGCGCTAAAGCCGCACACGAATAGAACTGCCAAGAATCGTCTGAACATCACTCATTCTCCCACGACATGCAAAGGGGTACGCCACAAGGTAGGCGGCGCGCCTCCAATAAAAAGATCCCACTAACTCTTCCAGTCTACCACAACCACCCTGGAAGGCAAGGGAATTATGACCCACCCGATCCCCCTAAATGCCTGTTGAGGTGTGTTATATAAGGGTTTACCGCCTAAAAAGCAGGATCGGGCCCGCCAGGGCAAACAGGGCAAAGGAGGCGGGCTCGGGGTAGGGTGGCGGCAGGCTGGCGAGCCTCATAGCGCCCTGTGTCACCACCCCGGCATCCTGTACCACCACGCCTCCAGCAAAGCTGGCGAGTAGCTGCCACGAGCCGAACGCATCGCTGCTGAGGCTGATGTTCGCGATCAGGGTCTGGCCCGTGTCACCCGTATCCGTGTTGCCCCAGGTCACACTCACCAGTTGCAGCGGGCCCGCTGGTCCGCCCAGAGAGGGTCCACCCAAGGACAAGAGAGGGCTGCCCAGGTCGCCGGCAGGCAACGGCCCGACGTCGTTGACACCACCGGGGATCCCGATGTAGGTGTCCCACTGCAACTCCGGGAAGAAGCCCCAGAACGCCTCCTGTGGCCGATTGCTGTCGGGGCTGCCGTTGTGAACAAAGCCGGCACTGCCGCTGATATCCACCACCAGCACCGCCGCGGTCCAGTCCACGCCTGCGCCGTCGACAACGATCCCGTTCGCCACCACACCCGGGATCGTGTTACGCGGATCGACGCCCACAAACACCGGCCCCGCCTCCGCCGAACCCGCCATGAGCCCCAGCAAGATCACGCTCAGCACAGCCCGCTTGAACATCGCCTGCCCCTTTCATTCAGACCGATCGAGACCTCCGCATCAACACAGCCCCGCCCACACCCAGCAGTGCCAACGTCCCCGGCTCGGGGATAGGTAAGAATGCACTAAAACCATCCGTGAGTACCCCTCCCGACTGAACGATCGTGCCGTCGGCAAAACTGGTGAGCATCTGCCACGTCCCCTGGGAATTGTCGCTCAGCGTGATGTTGGCGATCTGCGTCGGGCCGGTGTCTCCCGTGTCGGTGTTGCCCCAGGTCACGGCGATGGTATTCCCGGCCATAGAAAGCACAGGCTGGCCCAAGTCACCTGCGCCCAGCGGCCCGACGTCGTTAACACCGCCGGGGATCCCGACATACGTGTCCCACTGCAGGTCGGGGAAGAAGCCCCAGAACGCATCCTGCGGGCGGGCGCTATCGGGTGCGCCGTTGTGGATCGAGCCTGCGCTGCCGCTGACGTCCAGTACCAGCACCGTCGCGGTCCAGTCCACGCCCAGGCCGTCCACAAACAGGGCCCCAGCCGACGTCCCCGGGATGGTGTTGCGGATATCTTGGTACCAAGTAGCACCCATCGCGTTGGCCGACCCGGCGGCAAACCCAAGCGTGATCAATCCGATCGCAAGTTGCTTATACATAGCCAAACTCCTTTTACCGCTTCACCCGTCTTCGTTGTGAAAGTCCCATCACACCCAGCCCAAGCAACCCCATCGACGCCGGCTCGGGCACGATCGCGCCGTTGATGACCACGCCCGACGACTCCACGACCAAACCCCCGGCGAAAGCGGTCTGCATTGACCACGTCCCCGCGGAATCGTTGGTCAGGGAGATATTCGCGATCTGCGTCGGACCGGTCTCGGTCGTAGCGGTGCCGCCCCAGCGAGGCATATTCACCAGCTGACCGGCCAGAGAGATGGGCCCACAACCCAAGCCACAGTTAAATGGCACCCAAACATCGTTCGTGCCACCAGGAATGCCCACATACGTATCCCACTCAAGCTCAGGGAAGAAGCCCCAGAAGCCGTCCTGCGGACCGGCGCTGTCAGGCGCGCCGTTGTGAACCAGACCCTGTGACAGGTCGACCCGCAGCTGGCTGACGGTCCAGTCGATCCCCTCCCCGTCGGCAGTCAGGCGGTTGGCGATGACGTTGGGGATCGTGTTGGCCGTATCGACGTCCCACTGCGCCCCCGGCGCGGCGTGGGTTGAGCTTGCGATGAACTCAAGAACGATCAGGCCGAGCAAACACTGTTTAAACATCGCACACATCCTTTCAGTGGACCGGTCGGCGGTGACGCAATAGCACAAGCCCAACGGAACCCAGCAGCAGCCCAAGCGTGCCCGGCTCGGGGGTGGATAGCGGCGGGGGCGGGGTGGCGCCGGCCGGGGCGGGCGGGGTGCCGGCGTTCCAGTTGCCGGTGACCTTGTCGTCGATCCCGACAAAACCGTCGCCCGAGGGGTCGGCCCGTGGGTCGCCCGGCGGGACGTTGAGGTTCCAGTTGCTCACCCAGATATTCAGGTCGCTTAGGCCGACAAACCCGTCTTCGTCCATATCGCTGACAATCTCACCGGGGTGGGATCCGGGCACCAGCGGCAGAAGCCCGGCGTTCCAGTTGCCCAGGACGGTGTTCAGGTCATCGATCCCCACGAACCCATCAAGCGAAGGGTCTGGCGCGGAGCCGGCGGGGACGTTCTGGTTCCATGAACCCAAGACCGTATTGAGGTCGGCGATGCCGACGAAGCCATCGAAGTTTCGGTCGCCGTGCAGCGGGTCCCAGATCAGTTCGCCGTTGATGACGGGGTTGGTCAGGTAGACCTGGTTGGGCAGAAACGCGAAGGTAGCCGCTATCGACCACGTCCCGACCGCGTCGTCGGTGAGGCTGATGTTGGCGATCTGCGTCGGGCCGGTCTCGGTCTTGCCGGTGCCGCCCCATGAAGCGCTGATGGACTGACCGGCCATGGATAGCGTGAAGTTACCGAGGTCACCTGCACTCATCGGGCCCATGTCGTTCACGCCCGGTCCACCGGATGGGACGGTACCCACCCAGGTGTCCCACTCAAGAATTTCGAACCCGGGGATGCTCCAGAAGAAGTCCTGCGGGCGCATGCTGTCGACGGTGGGGTGGTTGTAGACCGACCCCTGATCCAGATCGAGCACCATCGCCGCCGCGGTCCAGTCGACCCCGCCGCCGTCGGCGATCAGGCGGTTGGCGATGACGTTGGGGAGGGGGTTGGCGGTGTCGACGGCCACCCCGACGCTTGGGGTGGCGGACACCTGGGCGACAAGAGACAGGACCAGGCCAATGGCGGACACGGAGACGGGACGGCGGGGCATGGATATCTCCCGGATCGGGTGGGTTTGCGCGTCCACCAGCCTATCACAAACGAGAGGGTAGATAAAGACTTTTTTGCTTTGTGAGGCGGGAATCCAAGGCCACGACCGCTACCGACGCCGCTTGAATAAAAGCCCCGCGGAGCCCAGGAGCAGGGCGAGAGAGGTTGGTTCGGGGACGGTGGAAACCGAGGCGGGGGGGGAGCCGGCGTTCCAGTTGCCAAGCACCAAATTGAGGTCGTCGATCCCGACAAACCCGTCGCCGGAGGGATCGCCCAGGAGCGGATCGCCGGGGGCGACGTTCTGGTTCCATGCACCCAGGACGATGTTCAGGTCGTCGATGCCGACGAACCCGTCGCTGTTCAGGTCGCCATCGATCCCGCCGGGCGCCATCGGGGGGACTTCCCAGCCGATGTCTGTCATGGCCGCAAAGTCCAAACGTGTGAAGAGTTTGACCGTGCCGTCGGCGATGTCGGGGTCCATCGCGGTTTCCTGGGGCCCGCCGCCTGGGATAAAGCTGGTCGTGCCGGTCTGCCAGTGGGACTGATCGAAGTGCAGTGTCGGGTTGCTGCCGAATTCGGCGGTGGCGGCCGGGCCGGAGAAGGTCGTGGCGTTGGCTAACACGTCGAACGAGGTGGCGGTACCAAAACCTAAAAGGTGACCCAGTTCGTGGACCGCGACGGAAAGGAAGTCGGTTTCGGTCGGGCCGGGCGCGGAGTTGGGATCGAAGTTCCAGCTGTTAGGCGTATCAAAAGCGATCGCGCCGCCCCAGGGCCCAAAGTCGAAAGGCACCGGCGCCAATGCTCCGGCCTGTCCCCGGCCCTCGACACTATCGACAAACGCGGCGATCCCGTTGGCATTAAACCCGCCGGGCCCGCCGACGCCCAGGGTGCTGCCCGAGAGGTTGCGTCCGCCGGCAAACACGATCAGCGTGTCCGCCGGGACGTTCATGTCGGTGATCACATGATTCGCGCCGGTGCCGGGGTGGGTGAAACTCGCGTCCCAGGTATCGGAGAACTCCGACGGCAGGCCCTGGTTGTAAACGGTCCCCGGCACGATCGCGTCTAGCTGATCGGTGAAGACCTCAAACACCGCCGCCGCGGTATCCATCACGTCGCGCTTGGCCTGGGTGTCAAAGAAGTTGTTCGTGTCCAGCGAGTAGTCGAAGACGATGTTGATCGCCGAGGCGTTACCCGCCCACGCAAGCAGACAGAACATACCAACAAGGGTCAGTTTGACCAGACGCATACCAGGCCCTTCATATAGCAGCCCCCCGACCCAACCGATCTGGCGCGCAGCCAGATTCACACCTACAGACATTATGGCCTCAAATTAGCACTTAACGAGCCCGTCGGCAAGAGTTTTTCGAACGATATAGACGATTGAGACAACCCGGTAAGATAGGGGGGCTCAACAAGGCTTGGTGCGTTCTCAATCCAATCGTAGACAGACACGGTGCGGATTGATTTCGGGGGTTTTTCTAACCGCCGCGTGACACAGGCGGGCCCCGCGGGCCGTCGGCCCGCGGCTATAAAGAACAGACAAGCAATCCCTGGCGATAGAGATGCGCCGGTCTTACCCACGGCGGCGTAACAGGGCGGGCACGGACAGGCCCATCCACATCATCGTCATCGGCTCGGGCACGGCGGTGCCCTGCGTCGGCGGCGTGCCGGCGTTCCAGTTGCCCAGCACCGTGTTCAGGTCAACCAGCCCGACAAACCCGTCCCCTGATGGGTCCGCCAGCGGGTTGCCCGGCGGGACGGTCTGGTTCCAGTTGCTCAAGACGAGGTTCAGGTCGGTGATGCCGACAAACCCGTCGCCGTCCAGGTCACCGACCAGTGTGATCACCGGCGGGGTCAGGTCCCAGCCGATGTCGGTCAGGCCGGCGGCGTCCAGGGTGGTGAAGAGTTTGCGGTCGCCGTCGGTGATATCCGGGTCCATCGCGGTTTCCTGCGAAGTGGCTCCGCCGAACACGGTGCTCGTGGTGTTTTCCAGCCAGTGCGCCTGGTCAATAGAAACCGAGGGATTAGAACCGAACTCCGCGGTGGACGCCGCACCGGTGAAGACCGAACCGCTGACCAGCGCGTTCCATTCGCTGCTGGAGCCGAAGCCCAGCGCGTGGGCCAATTCGTGGATCGCCACGGAGAAGAAGTCGGACTGCCCCGCGCCGGGCGCGGTGTTGCGATCGAAGTGCCAGGTGTTGGGCGTATCGAAGGTGATCGCGCCGCCCCAGTTCGCAAAACCGGTGGCCTGGCCTCGTGTTTCAACATCGGAGGAAAAGTCGGCGGTGATCTGGTTGATCTGATCGATCTCGCCCTGGGTAAACCCACCGCTGGGGCTGCTGCTCCAGCCCCAGCCCCCCGGCCCGCCTTCCCCGAGGGTGCTGCCACCAAGGCTGCGCGCGCCGGCGTAGACCAGGTACTGATCCGGGAGGATCGTTTGATCGGTCAGGGTCGTGTTCACGCCCGTGGCGGGGTGCGTGAAACTCGACGTCCACTCCCAGGTCACCTGCCCGTTGAAGGACTGGCTGAAGAACGGGGCCGGCGTGCTGATCCCGGTGAACGAATCGTTGGTGATATCGGAAAAATAGACGGCGGCGGTATCCAGCGCGTCGCGGGCCTGCTGCCCGGCTACGACCCCGTCGGGGTTGCCCGCTCCGAAAAAATTGGTCGTGTCGAAGGTGTAGTCGATCACGACATCGATCGCCGAAGCCTGGACCGAACAAACCAGCACACACACAGCACCGATCAAAGTTGATTGAGTCAGACGCATTCCATCCCTCCTTGTAGCGGGCCCGCCAGCACGACCCCGGGCAATAACCGGCTAACGCAAGACGCGGGCCCTATCCTCACGTTTAGATTCCGGACCACGAGATTAAGTCTGACCGGGCCGACCGGCAAGTGTTTTTCGGTGGTTCGAACGAAAAGAACGGTAAAATCCTTGATCGGACATGCCGGTTGCCTTTCCGCCCCGTAGACCCGCCCTAATCCGCCGTGCTGTCACCGATCCCACAGGCGAGGAACCCCCCGTCTACCGCGATCGTCTCGCCGTTGACGAACGAACCGGCCGGGGACGCCAGGTACACGGCTGCGCCGGCGATCTCTTCTGCCCTGCCGAACCGCGCCATCGGGGTGTGCTCGAGGATACGTCGGCCGCGGTCCGTGCCCTCGACGAACGAGCGGTTCAGGTCGGTGAGGATCACGCCCGGTGCGATCGCGTTGGTGCGGATGCCGTACTTTGCCCACTCGTTTGCAAGCGAACGGGTAAGCCCCAGCACCGCGTTCTTGGCAGACGTGTACCCCGCCGCTTCGATCAGGCCGACGTAGCTCCCAAGCGACGCCAGGTTGATGATGCACCCGTCGTGCTGCTCGCGGAAGACGTGCCCCGCCGCCTGCGCGACACGCAGGCTCCCGGTGACGTGCGTGTCGTAAAGCCCGTTGAACTCCTCGGCTGTCAGCTCGAACGTCGGCTTCTTGACCGTGTGACCCGCGGAGTTGACCACGATGTGCAGGCCCCCGAACAAGTCCACCGCCTTGCGGACCGCACGCTCGACCGACGCCTCACTGGTCACGTCCAGCACCACGCCCGCCGCGACCGCGTCCTCCCCGGTCTCATCCCCGATCGCGTCCAGTTCCTTGGCGGCCGCATCGACCTTGGCCTGTGTCCTGGAACCGACCAGCACCCGTGCGCCGTGTTCGATCAGCGCCGCGGCGATCCCCTTGCCCAGCCCGCTGGCCCCGCCGGTTACCAATGCGACCTTACCGGTCAGATCGAACATCGTAGTCTTCACAGCCATCAATCTTCGCCTCGGTTTGAGTGTTGAATATATTTAACATCATAACGCGCGCGGCCGCATGATGTTGTTTCACCCACCGCGCCCAGCAGTTATGATCCTTGCGTGCTCGATACGCTCGCCAAAATCGCCCTTATCTACGTGATTTATAGGGTCTGGCGGCTGACCATCGGATCGGTGTTGGCGTGGCGTAAGTCGTACTTCCCCGAACTGGACGTCCTTGCCGAAGTGACCACCGATGACCTGCCCGACGGTGCAAGGGAATACTTCGATCAGGTCCGCAGCAGGCTAGAAGGTCTCGGTTTTGAGACAACTGGTCTTCTGTACCTGAAGTACTACCGCGACATGATGGGGGCCTCGGCGTATGCCATCCAGGCGAGGCACGACACGAAGCCCATCCTCGCCGAGAGCGTATGGATCAGGTTTAAAGAAGGTAAGACCATGACCAACCCCGCCTTCTCGACCTACTTCGACGGCAACAGAGAGTTGTTGACCGAAGCCAGCCTGATCGGCGCACTGATCAACGACTTGCCCGGCCAGAACAGGGTGGTGTTCATCGGCGAGGTGCCGTTGGCCGACCTCCTGTCGATTCACGAACTGCGCCTTTCCGAATGTGGTGAGACGCCGACCCGGACCCTTAAAGTGCCTCTTGATCCTGTCGCGGCTCAAATTGAAATGAACAGGCGTGCACACCAACTCGGCCTGGACTGCGGGGCTTACTGCAAACACCCGACGTTACCGGGGCACCACTTCTCCTTCCGCCACATCATCCGGTTGAGATGGCGGACCTCGTTGTTCATCCGCGACCTGACACTGTATCGCCAGAAAAGACGGGAAAAATACTGGCTTAAACGTGTGCAAGCAGCGGCGTGAATGATTGTTTACGACGACCCGGATATCCCACCGTGATACTTCTAGCTCCCCCTCGCGCTTGACGGCAACCGCTCACCCCTTCAGCGATGATTTATGCGCCGTGTGATCGGTCGGCTGGCGGAAGCTGTCCAGGTCGATCGACTTGAAGTAATCGATGGTCTTACCAAGCCCTTCCCGCAGCTTGACCGTGGGCTCCCAGCCAAGCCGTTCCCTGGCCAGGTCGATATTGGGTTGCCGCTGGGTCGGGTCGTCGTCGGGCAGGGGCATGTAAACCAGCTTGCTCTTGGCGCCCGTTAACTCGATCACGATCTCCGCCAGTTCCTTGATAGTGAACTCGTCGGGGTTGCCCAGATTCACCGGCCCGACGAAACCGTCCGAACCGTTCATCATCCGTATGAAACCCTCGATCAGATCGTCGACGTAGCAAAACGACCGGGTCTGCGAGCCGTCGCCGTAGAGCGTGATGTCTTCGCCGGCAAGCGCCTGGAGGATGAAGTTGGAAACCACACGCCCGTCATAGGGGTGCTTCCGCGGGCCGTAGGTGTTGAAGATCCGTACCACGCGGATATTCACACCGTTGGACCTGTGGTAATCAAAAAACAATGTCTCAGCGACGCGCTTGCCTTCGTCATAACACGCGCGGACACCGATCGTGTTGACGCTGCCACGGTACGTTTCGGGCTGGGGGTGGACGTCCGGGTCGCCGTAGACCTCGCTGGTCGAAGCCTGGAAGACCTTGGCCTTGCATCGCTTGCCCAGGCCCAGGACGTTGATCGCGCCGATCACCGAGACCTTGGTCGTCTTGATCGGGTTGTACTGGTAATGCACCGGCGAAGCGGGGCAAGCCAAGTTGTAGACCTCATCGACCTCCAGCCACAGCGGGTGGGTGATGTCGTGGCGGATCAGCTCGAAGTTGGGCTTGCCCAGCAGGTGGATGATGTTGTGCTTCTGGCTGGTGAAGAAGTTGTCGACGCAGATCACGTCATGTCCTTGCTCGACCAGCCGATCGCAAAGGTGCGAACCGAGGAACCCGGCCCCGCCGGTGATCAGGATGCGTTTGAGTCGTTGTTTCAGAGGTAGGGATTAGGGGTCTGGGGTCTAGGGTCTGGTCATCAAAATCTGGGGTGGAGTCTAGGTCGCCTGCTCAAAACTCGCGCCCGGCTCGATATCGAAGCTCACCATCTGCCCGGCCGCAAACTGACCGGCCCGCTGGTGGTCCATCAGCTTCACCGTCAGCGGCACACTGGCGAGCACCACCAGCGTGTTGGTTTTCGGGTCGCCGCCAATGATACGCCCCTGCACGCGCCGCGGTCGGCCGAACACCGGCTCGATGTAACGCCCGCCCGCCGAGATCACGTCGACACGCTGGGCGTTGGCGCGGATCGTGCCGCTGACCCTATCCCCCAGCCCGGTATCGACCTGCCCGACCGGGACCAACTGCAAACGGTAATCCGTCCCCGGCACCGCCAGGACCAGCTTCCCGGGGCTCTTCTCGGCCAACACGCCCGTCGCGATCGGGCCGGCTGTCACCGCTTCGCTCATCATTACGCTCCATCGGGCCCGCCGGATCGCCCCAACCGACCATCGGCCGGGACGTGCGGTATCCCATGACAGGACATAACATACCGGCCCAAAGCCCCGACGAACAGCCCGCAGGCCGCCGCGATACACAGCCCGTCCTAAACCCGCAGCACCCGTTCAACCCGAGGCCAAGACCGTGTCAGGCCACCAGAAAATCAACAAACAACACTGCACCGACAAGCTCCGCTGCGATTACGCGCACGTCGGGCTCTACGACGTCCAGGAACGCAAGGCCTGGATCGCCAAGAAGAAGTGGGGCGTCGTCCCCGTCCGCGTCAGCCACGCCAAGCTCCTGATCGGCGGCACCCAGGACACCTCCACCGTCACCAAAGACCGCTACCTCTGCTACTGGTTCCACACCCCCAACACCGGCGAGGGCCACGTCCACGGCTACCCCATCGAGTGGGACGAAGGCCACCTCATGGTCCGCATCGACCCCAACTGGAACTACGCCACCGCCAGGTTCATCCCCAACACCGACACCGCACGCATCGAAAAAAACCTCGACCAGCAACACGCCTGGGGCCAACGCCTCTACCAGCTATACCTCGAAACCAAACACAAGTACCCCCTGAGCTGGCACATGATCGGCCCACGCGCCGCCGACAGCATGTTCTACATCGAAC
>JAJDCV010000167.1 GCA_029260675.1 Phycisphaeraceae bacterium | reverse complement strand
CGAGGCGGTCGGGCCGATCCGTGCGGGGCTTTTTGCGGCGAACCCCAGGCTTGAGGAGGCGTCGCGGGCGTTGGGTTATGGGCCGATCTCGACGTTTGCGCGGGTGACGCTTCCCTTGATCCGCCCGGGGCTGGCCGTGAGCCTGTCGCTGGTGTTTCTTTCGTCGATGAAAGAGTTGCCGCTTTCCATGTTGCTTGCGCCGCCTGGGTTTGAGACGCTGTCGATGAACATCTGGCAGTACACCGAGGACGCGATGTACGCTAGTGCCGCGCCGTATGCGCTGGTGGTGCTGGGGGTCTCGGCCTTGTTCGTGGGGGTTTTGGTTTTCAATGAGCGGAGGATCACGTGAAGAACCCGCTTTTGTGCGTACACAACCTGACCAAGACGTTCCCCGGCTGTGATTCGCCGGTGATCCGTGATGTGTCGTTTTGCGTGTACCCCGGGGAGGTGTTGACGCTGGTCGGGCCCTCGGGCTGCGGGAAGACGACGACCCTGCGGACGATCATGGGTTTCGAGCACGCGGATGTAGGCGAGGTCAAGCACGGCGAGAAGGTCTTGCAGGACAGGGCAACATTTGTTCCACCCGAGCAGCGCAAGATCGGATTTGTCTTCCAGGACTACGCCCTGTTTCCGCACCTTTCGGTGCTGGCGAACGTGATGTTCGGGATCCGTGGCGTGCCCAAGGCCCGGAAGCGTGCGATCGCGACCGAGGTGCTTTGGATGATCGGGTTGGCGGGGCTGGAGGATCGTCGGCCGCACGACCTGTCGGGCGGGCAGCAGCAGCGTGTGGCGTTGGCGCGTGCGATCGCGCCGGGGTCGCGGGTCGTGTTGTTGGATGAGCCGTTCAGCAGCCTCGACCCGGACACACGGCACACGATCCGGGGCGAGGTGCGGATGCTGGCGGAGCGGGCAAAGATGGCGGTGGTCCTGGTGACCCACGACCAGGAGGAGGCGCTGTCGACCGCGGACCGTCTGGCGGTGATGCGGGACGGGGCCATCGAGCAGCTTGGGCCCCCTGAGTTTGTGTACAACCACCCGGCGAACCGCTTTGTGGCACAGTTTTTGGGGCGGACCAATCTGATTGAGTGCAGCGCCCAAGGGCGTGTGGGAGACACGCCTATCGGAAAGGTAGAGCTAAGCCGAGAGGTTGACGGCGAGGTGACGCTATCGTTGCGGCCCGAACATCTTGAGTTGCATCAGCCGATCGAGGGTCGGCCGGTCGGGAAGGTGATCGCCCGGGAGTTCAAGGGGCACGACATGACATATCACGTCCGGCTGGGTTCGGCGGAGTACCTGGTGCAGACCGATGCCCACTGCCGGTTCAACATCGGCGACCCGGCGACCCTTCAGGCACGGATGCCGGCGGCGATCGTCGATGACTCCGAGGCGGAGCCGATGAAGCATGTCCGGCTGCCGCTGGCGTGATTGATCGTGTGTTGATTGCGACACCGATCAGAGCCGCCGTGCCCCCACGGCGGACCGCGTCGAGGGCGACGCGGCTCTGATTTCTGAACTCTGATTCCCGAGCCCTGTACCCCGAGCCCTGAACCCTCTCTCACACTTTCAGTTTCCAGAACCGGTGGGGGATGCCGTTGTCGTGGAACCCGTAGTCGGCGTAGAGTTTTTGGGCTGCGGGGTTGTCGTCGCGGACTTCCAGGGTCACGGCGCAGCAGTGAAGTGATTTAGCCTTGCCCGCGACGGCGTCGAGCAGCTTTCGGCCGACGCCCAAGCGCCGAGCCTGGGGGATGACGGCCAGGTCGTGGATGTTGATCAGGGGTTTGGCGGCGAATGTCGAGAAACCCAGGAAGCAGTTGGCGATCCCGATCGGCTCCCCGCCCGCGGAGGATGATCGGTCCCCCGGATCCCCCCGGTAAGCCAGGAAGACAAAGGTCGCGGGGTGTGCTTGTAGGCCCGTGACCAGGCGGGCCTTGACATCCTCCGCCATCGGCTCACCGCCGCCCATCGGGTCCTGCGCGTAGGCGTCGAGCATCGCGACAAGGTCTGATTGGTGCTGGGGATCGGTGAGGTCGGCTTCAACAATCTGGATGGCGGGGCGTGGGTGCATGTGGCTGTCGCGACAAATGTTGGTGTGGTTTCAGTCTGTCATACCGGGCGTGTATGATTCTAGCGTTTTGGTGTTATTAGGGGACGATATCGATGTGTGGCCGATTCATGCTGGATTTGCTGGATTCTAAGCTGGCCAGGCTCCTGGGGGTGGAGTTGGGCGGGTGTGATGGCGTGGCCCGTTTCAATATTGCGCCGACACAGCCGGTGTTTGTGGTGCGGGTTGAGCGGGGCGAGCGGGTGGGGCGGTGGTTGCGTTGGGGTTTGGTGCCGTCGTGGGCGAAGGATGTGGCGATCGGGGATCGGTTGATCAATGCGCGTTCGGAGACGGCGCACGAAAAGCCGGCGTTTCGAAGCGCGTTCAAGCGTCGCCGGTGTCTGATCCCGGCGGACGGGTTTTATGAATGGCGGAAACCCTCAAGGGGCGGGGCGGTTTCCTCAAGGGAGGGTAAGGAGCCTTACCTGATCACGATGGCGGACGGTCAGCCGTTTTGTATGTGCGGGCTGTGGGAGCACTGGCAGGATGTTGAGGGTAATGAGCTTGAGACGTGTACGATCCTGACCACGTCGGCCAATGAGTTGGTCGGCGAGTTGCACGATCGGATGCCGGTGATCCTGGACCCCGGTGACTATGACGCCTGGCTTGAGCACACGACCGAGCGTATAGAACTGCCACGTAGATTGTGTCGGCCGTACCCCGCGGAGATGATGATCCACCGGCCGGTGAGCACCTATGTGAACAGCCCCAGTCACGAGGGGCCTCGGTGTGTCGAACCTGTCGATTCGGCGGGGCGACCTGGTGGCGGGGCGGATGGCGAGGGCCCGGGGATGCTGTTTTGATCGCGGTCGGCCCGATAACCCGTGGGGGGCTTAACCAACACCGCTTTACACCCGATTGACCCTACAGCGGACCGGCCTATCGGTCCGGAACCTGGAGGGATTGGCCATCGGCGCAACACTGCGACAGCTTCGGATAAGTCTGATCATCCTCGTAGGTATCTTGCTCGTGGGCACTGCGGGGATGATGGCGGTGGGCGATCGCGGTGCGCTGGAGGCGTTGTATTTCACGGTCATCATCCTGACAACGGTGGGGATGGAAGGCCCGGTGTCGGACGCGGAGCGTTGGTGGGCGTTGCTGCTGATGGTCGGCGGGATCGGCACGATGCTGTACGCCACGGGGTATATGGTTTCGTTTGTGGTCGAGGGGCAGCTCAAACAATTGATCGGGAGGCGAAAAGTGACCGAACATATCCATAAACTTAAAGGGCACTTCATCGTGGTCGGTTTCGGCCGGATGGGTCAGGCGTTGTGCGGGACGCTGGCGTACCGGGGGGAGCCGTTCGTGTTGATCGAGGCCGATCCGCGCAGGATCCGTGATGCCGAGGAGCTTGAGTACCTGTGCATTGAGGGCAGTGCGAAGCACGATGCGATCCTTGAAGAAGCCGGTATCAGCCGGGCCCGGGGCCTGGTCTCATGCCTGTCTGACGACGCGGACAACGTTTTGATTTCGCTGAGCGCACGGGGTCTGAAGCCCGATCTGATTATCACAGCGCGCTGCGACGAGGCCCAGACCGAGCCCAAGCTTCGGCGTGCCGGTGCGGACAGGGTGATCTGCCCGGCGGTCATCGGTGCGGCGCGGGCGTCGGACCAGATCTTGAATCCACATGTCGACGACATGCTCGAGCTGGACGGCCTTTGGCCGGACCTCGAGGTGTCGCGTATCTCGCTGTCTCGGTTCCCGGGGTTTGTGGCCCGGACGTTGGATGAGGTCTACACGGTGGTGGGTGACCGGGTGAAAGTCGCGGCCTTGATCCGCAGCGACGGGACAAGGCTGATCCACCC
>JAJDCV010000166.1 GCA_029260675.1 Phycisphaeraceae bacterium | reverse complement strand
CGAACGCCGCGGGCTCGAGGTGATGATCGAAAGGCAGGACGGCCAATGGTTCCAGACCCAGCCCGTCAGGTTCTCCCTGGACGCCTACGGCCCCGACGCGGTCGCCAGTCAATTCGCATCATTGCGCTATGTCGAACAACTACAACCCCAAAGCACCGATGCCTCAAGTACCGCCGACGCTCCGACCCTGGAACAGATGGGCCTGGATAACCCGCGCGCCGTCGTCACCGCCTGGTCAGCTGACAAGAGCTGGACCCTGCGGCTTGGCCGTCAATCCGTCGATGGCCACGGGTACGTGCAGCTTAAAGGTGCCGACACCGCCTACGTCGTCGACCCCGCCTTCCACGGGGCGGTGCTCGATCAACCGATCAACGATTGGCGTAGCAAGACTCTGAATATCCCCGCCCCCGCCACACTCGATCACATCGGGCTTCATCAGGACAACATAATTGGCCTGACGAAAACAGAAGGACGCTGGCATATCGACGGCGAGGGGGTCCAGCGAGCCAGCAGTGAAGCGATCGATGATCTGATCGCAGCAGCCAACCGGCTCTCGATCACCGGGTTCACAGCCGACAACCCAGACAACCTCACCCTCTACGGCCTTGAACATCCCCACCTGCAACTGATCATCGAAACGCCTCCACCCACAACAACAGGTGATGCCACACAGACCGAGGCGGTCACACGCAGATTAAAAATCGGTCGCACCGGCCTGGACGGCAACGCACGATACGCCACCTGGACCCAGGACGACGAGTCGACTTGCGTGGTCTTCACAGTCAACGCATCGACCGCCCAGGCACTGACACGGTCACTTGACGAATTGCGAGACCCTCGCGCAATTGTGGCCTCGCCCAAGGACATCCGGGAAATCAAGGTGCAACAGGCCGGCGAGACCTCCCTGCACGTGCTGCGTGACCCCCAGTCCGGCTACCGGTTCGCCGAGCCGCAACCCGGATTCGACATCGATTACAGCACCAGCCACACCCTGATCCAGCAGGTCTGCCAGCTTGAGGCCACGACGTACACAGCCGCCTTGGATGCTCTGGGTGACCCCATCGCCGACGTCACACTCGGCGTCGCGACCGGCAGCGGTGAAGTGCGCTTCAGCGTCTTCAACCATGGCGACGACCAGGTCATCCTCAACCACGGCGAAGGTGTCGGATACATCGTCCAGTCCGATGACCTTGTCCGCCTCTTAGGCCCGCCGCTTGGGCTGCGTAAACGAACGATCCTCGACCTCACCCAGGATCAGATCACACGGATCGCGTTGAAACGTCCCGACGGCCTGTTGTATGAGTTCACACACACCGCCGACGACCCGGACGCTGGATGGATGCTCATGGGTTACCAGCGGTTCGAAGACAAGACACTCAATGCTTTACTCGACGCGCTTCAACCACTTCGGGCTGAAGAATGGTTGCCCGATCCTGCGTCGCAGGGTTCCGGTTGGATCGAGTTGACGGTTGATGTTAAGGACGGCGATCCCAAGACCCTGACACTCAACCCCACGGACCGGACGGCCGCTTTACCAGGTGTCGAGTCGGGGTTTGTGCTTCCGCAGCCTACAGTCGATCTCTTCAACACCGAATACCGCGACCGTACGGCGATTCAAATCCCCATCGATCAGATCGCATCGGTCAGGATCGCAAGCGACGCCACGGATATTACGCTTTCGCGCGAAGGCCAACAGTTCTCCAGCGATCGCGGCGAAGTAGATCAGGCCGTGGCAGCCGGCGCGTTTGACACCCTGGCCGGGTTGCGTGTCCAGCGCTATGTCGCCCCGCTGCACCTGCGCCCCGAGGATATCGACTTCTCTGTCGAATTGACCACCACCGACAGTGAAACCCGGACACTACGCCTGATAAACAGCGAAAGCGACACGGTGACCGTCACCATGGACCCGTCTGGCGATCAAGATCACACGGGTTGGTTCACACTGGATCGTGATGTGGTTGACCAACTCCGCGCCGCGTTGACCGAAATCGAATCACCGACAAAATAGATGGCCTCTTACCCTCAGCCCCCGGCTTTGCCGGGGGATCGGTCGATCATTGCTGCCAATACCCCGGCACCGACGCAGGCCTGTGGGAAAGCATCATTGGCCGTCCCACGCATCGTTACTTATCTGAAGAAAAGATCCGCAACTGGTGCCGTTCCAGGTCCAGCTTGCTGACCGGGTGTTCTACGTCGATGGGGTACCGGCCTGTCCAGCAGGCGGTGCAGTAGTTTTCTTTAGGCCGGCTCACGCAGGAGAGCATCCCCTCAAGCGACAGGAAGTGCAGCGAATCCACCCCGAGGAACTCGGCGATCTCGTCCACGCTCTTGTCGTTGGCGATCAGGTCTTTTGAGTCCGGGAAGTCCACGCCGAAGTAGCAGCCGTTGCGGATCGGCGGGCAGCTGATACGTAGATGGATTTCCTTGGCACCGGCCCGGCGCAGCTGCGCCATCTTGTATCGGGTCGTCGTCCCGCGGACGATCGAGTCGTCCACCACGACCAGCCGGTGGTCCTTGACGATCTCGCCGACCACGTTCAGCTTCAACCTCACCGCGACCTCGCGTTGGGCCTGGCTGGGCTTGATGAAGGTGCGCCCGACGTAGCGATTGGGGACGATCCCTTCTTTGTAGGGCAGACCGCTGGCACGGGCGTAGCCCATCGACGAACTCCGCCCCGAGTCGGGCATCGGGATCACGCAGTCCGCGTCGACCGGTGCCTCCAGCGCCAGCTTCTCGCCGAGTTTTTCACGGACGACCTGCACGGTGTCGCCGAACAGGATCGACGACGGATTGGCGAAGTAGACGTGCTCGAAGATGCAGTGCGCCGGCGGCTGGGGCTCGGCGAACATACGGCTCTGAACACCCTTATCCGACAGCGTCACGATCTCCCCGGGCTTGACCTCGCGCTCAAAAGTCGCCCCGATCGCGTCCAGCGCCACCGTCTCGCTGGCGACGCAGGGCGCCCCCGCCTCGGTCTTGCCCAGCACCAGCGGACGCCAACCCCACGGATCGCGCGCCGCCTCGATCCGGGCGTTGAACAGGAACACCAGCGAGTACGCCCCCTGGAGGGGTGGCAGCACCTCGGCGATCGGGTCTTCCTTCGCCAGGTGGTGCGACGCCAGCAGGACCAGGATCACTTCGGTATCGGTCGACGTCTGGAACATGTGTCCGCGCGACTCGTACTCGCGCCGCAGCAGGTCGGCGTTGATGAGGTTGCCGTTGTGAGCAAGCGCCACCTGCCCGCCGACGTACTCACGAAGCAGCGGCTGGGCGTTGCAGGATCGGCTGGCCCCGGTAGTGGAATAGCGGTTGTGCCCGATCCCCGCGTTCCCTGTCAGCCTGGCC
>JAJDCV010000165.1 GCA_029260675.1 Phycisphaeraceae bacterium | reverse complement strand
CTTAGCGAACCAGACCAGGTGGCGGTTGTCGGGGCTGAAGGTGAGTTGCTGGGCGTGGTCGTGCTGGCTGAGCACCCGGTTATCCAGGACGGCGGCGGCGAGGCCCGCGTTGTAAGCGATATAGGCGAGGTGGTTGTTGTCGGGGCTGAAGGTCAGGGAGTTTGCGTTGATCTGTGAGAAGCGTAGTTGGGTCTGGTCGTCGAGGATGACGGACCATCGGCCCTCGTTCAGCGCAGCGTAGGCGAGATGCTGGCTGTCGGGGCTGAAGCGGAGGCTGTTGGCGGCGAGATGGTTGTAGGTCGGGTGTTGCTGGTTGTCGGCGACGACGGCCCAGCCTTGGGGGGTTCTGACGGCGTAGGCGAGGCGGTCGCCATCGGGGCTGAGGGTGAGGCTGTCCTTGCCGATGGCCCGGTAGGCGGGGCTTGGGGTGCCGTTGTGTACGACGTGCCATTGGCCGCTGCGTTTGAGGATGGCGGCGAGTGTTTTCCCGTCGTGGCTGAGGATGATCTGCCCGGGGCGGTCGGCCGCGTAGCCGGGGACGGGCAGGTGGTTCTGGTAGAGGCGCCAGACCAGATCGTCGCCCAGCGCCCAGTAGGCGAAGGTGTTGCCGTCGGCGCTAATCACAGGCGGGGCATCGATCTGTCGGAACCCGCCCCCGGATGTGCCCCCGGATGTGCCCCCGGAAGTGGCCCCGGGAGCGCCCCCCGTGGCTTCCCCGGAAAAGTCTGCCTGTGAAGGATTGCTTGCGGGCGCGGTGGTGTGGCGGTCGACGACGAAGTACCGGCTATTTTTGACGGCGACGTAGAGGACGCGGTGGCCTTGCTCGGCGGTGACCGGTGCTGTGGCAAAGCGTTCCCAGGCCGGGCCGGGGTCGCCGTTGATGACCATGCGCCAGTGTTGGCCGTCGAAAGCGGGGTAGGCGAGTATGGCCGAGTCGTTCGTGAAGACGAGTTGGTCCCAGAGGATGTCATCGGCCAGGGGCTGGGTCTTGTCGTTCTCGACGATGAAGCGTTGATTTTCGAGCCGAGCGAGGTAGACCCGGCGTCTGCCGTCGGGGCTGAATCGGATGGGTGTCACGGGGTCGTAGCCCTTGAGGAACGTTCGGCCGTGGCGGAGCATCCAGCCGCGCTCCTTGTAGACGAAGGCGACGCTCTGGCTGTCGGGGGCGAAGGTCGGGTAGGTGGCGTTACGTGCCTCGCTGGGCTTGTCGTCGTTGAAGATGTAGCCATCGTATTGGAGGTCTTGGCCGTAGCGCAGGCGGTAGGTGATGTTGGCGGAGTCGGGGCTTGCCGAGAGCGAGCCGGGCAACACCTGACGGTCAGGCGCGGTGCCGCCTAAGGGGATGGCCCACTGGGAGACGATCGGGGAGACCGCTGGCTGGGAGGCATCAGCCTGTGGTGCAGCGTCACGGAGGGCAAAGGCAGCTGGGAGGTGGGTAAACTGGGCCTTGCAAGCGGCGACGGCGACGCCGAGCAGTATGGCCGATATTATCCACCTGCTGAGCGGTATACGGTCATCCAAAGGTATTCTCCCTTCCAAAATCACCAAGGCCCAGCCATCGGACGACAAGCGGCCCCTTGGATACCTCCCCGGTCTCCCTCCTCTTATCGGTGAGAACCCGGCCTGCCTTTGGGGGGCGGTGGCCTGGGTCGGATACAAAGCACAACGACCCAAACCGATCAGAACCTACCGGGCATGGTGGTTAACCGGGGCTCATCTGTCGGTGTGTGGGGGTGCCTGGGCCAAAATATAAAATTTAGCCTAAATACAATTTATTGGCTCGCCTACCCTTATGGGCACCTCTAAAAAAACCCCAATTCAAGCCCCCCCACGGGCCTCGCTAAGCCGCAAGCGGCTTTTTGCGGCATCATTTCTTATCTCGGGAGTTGCCCAGGTGATCATCGGGTGTGCGGGGGCTGTGCATAGGGCGTAGCAGGTTGCCGGGGTGGGGGTCTGGCGGTACCTTGTGCTGCTCTAAAATTGAAGGTGAATCCTATGAAGGTGATATGCGATCGTGGCGCGCTGGTTGAGTCCCTGAACGTCATCGGCGGGGTGGTGGCATCCCGCACGCCCCGGGCGGCGTTGACGTGTGTGAAGCTCACGGCCCAGAAGGAAGGGCTGTCGCTGTCGGCAACCGACGGGGAGATCTCGCTACGGCTCAGCACCGCGCGCGTCGAGACGAGCGAACCCGGCGAGGCGCTGGTCCCGGCTGACAAGCTCCAACAGATCGTCCGCGAATCGATCGACCCGACACTGACCCTGCACACCGAGCAGGACGTGGCGCACATCACCGGGCAGGACTCGAAATTCAAGGTGTTCGGCCAGCCGGCCGGTGACTTCCCGGCGATCCCGCAGTTCAAGGGCGACGCCGACTTCGAGGTGACGGCCGGGGAGCTGCACCGCCTGATCGCGATGACGATCTTCGCGACCGCGCGGGAGAACAGCCGGTACGCGATCAACGGCGTGCTGGTCGAGCGTGACAAGAAGAAGCTGGTGGTGGTGGCGACCGACGGGCACCGCCTGGCGATGGCGAAGGGCTCGTGCAAGAGCGCCCACGACGAGGGCCGGACCGCGATCGTGCCGACCAAGGCGCTGAACCTGCTGCTTAGGTTGTTCGACGACGCGGACCAGACGGTGCGTGTGAAGATCGCCGACAGCCAGATCCTTTTCGCGACCGATCAGGCGGAACTGTCATCGAACCTGGTGGACGGGAACTTCCCGCCTTACAAAGACGTGGTGCCCAAGGACGGCGACAAGAAGGCATCGGTGTCGACGGACCTGTTTATCAGCGGTGTGCGTCGTGCGGCCTTGCTGACCAACGAAGAGTCCAAGGGCGTGCGGATGGCGTTCGCGCCGGACGGGTTAACCCTTCGCAGCCGGGCGCCCGAGATGGGCGAGGCCGAGATCAACGTCGACCTGGCGGAATATGCCGGGGAGGCGATCGAGATCGGTTTCAACCCGGCGTACCTGCTGGACGCGCTGAAGGTGGTGGACGACAACCAGGTGCAGCTGGAGTTCAAAGCCCCGAACAAGCCGGGTGTGCTGCGGACCGGGCCGAACTTTTTGTACGTGATCATGCCGGTCAACCTGCAGTAGCGGGGCTAGAATTCTTACAGCCCCGGATACCCGGGCGTTCGCTTCGATCAGGGCCCGGCGTGGGGTGAATGAGAGAGGCACAACTATGCCAGAAACCTTCGGCTGGACAGACATCGAAGAGATCGTACTGGCGCTGGACGAGTCGCACCCGGATGTGGATGCGCTGGGCGTGCGGTTTACCGAGCTTCGGAAGATGGTGGAGGCGTTGGAGGATTTCCAGGCCGAGCCGGGGCACAACGTCAACGAGCAGATCCTCGAAGCGATCCAGGCCGGCTGGCACGAGGAGCGTCAGGAACAGGCCGCGTTGGACCGCAGCGAAGACGGGCCGGAGGATGAGTCAGGCTACGAGCCGAACCAGCCGTTCCGCTGAACCACGGGCCGAAGATAAATCTGTGAATTTGGGGGAATCCGGGGGGAACCGGGGGGAACCGGGATACCCCGTGGGCGTCGGAAAGTGTATTAATTTCAGGTGTTTTCCGTGCCTAATCTGCCCCGGCGGACCGGATCGGCTAAAGTATGATTGAACCATGAAACCAGCCGAGTTGACAGCACCCGATCAGATGCCAATTACGGTGGCGGGCACGACCGAGAGCCCCCCGCCGCCGGCCCCGCTGCGCGCTGCCCCTCAACCGCCCAAGGCCGGCTGGTTCAAGCGAAAAATCCACCGGATGGAAGCCCGGATCTCCCGGCTGTCCACCAAAAATAACTTCTGGCACCGCGTGTGTTCCTGGGCGTTTCTGCCCCTGGCCTACCGCAGCGGGATCAAGTTCCGCCACGTCACCGGGGACTCGTTCTCCGTGGTCCTGCCGTTCCGCCGATTCAATAAGAACTGGTACTCCGCGATGGCCGGTGCGTCGCTCTTGGGTAACTCCGAGGTCGCCGGCGGCATGTTCGTCTTCGGCAAGTGTGGCGGCGACTACACCGTCGTCTGCAAGCACCTGGACTACAAGTTCCTACGCCCCTGCTACGGCCCGGCGATCTACAACATCGAGCCCAAGGAAGACATCGAACCGCTGGTCAAGACCGGCGGCGAGTTCAACATCACGTTGGACATGTCGGTGGTTCAGGCGGTGCATAAAAAAGACAAGGCCGAACCCCGCGTCGGCAAGGCGACCATCATCTTTCACGTCACCCCCAAAGCCCACGCCCGGGCCAAGTGGCACCGCCGACTGCAACGGCTGGCGGGGAAGACGAAGAAGAATTAATTCTTCATCCCAAAGATGATGAGTTACGAGCTATTCCTCTAACACAGTCACCTTGATCGCCCAGAGGGAAGCCCAAACACCGGCAGACATTTGGCAAATCCCAAGCTGCCAGTCATCGATGGGTCGTATCCAAGTGGCTATCTCTATGCCAGCCCACAAAGCCAACCAAATACCAACAATAACGACGAACGCTACGGAGAAACCGACTATTCCTGCCGCATCGGTAACACCACGCGACATCCCGTAACCGATAGCCGTGCCGGGCGCAACCGAAACGATGGCGATCATCGCGAAGATAGCCCAGTGCATAACAAGAAAATTCAAAACCGGGGCGGCCAGCCACAAAAACAGGGCCCAACCCGCAATAGTAAACAGCAGACGAATGCCGACAAGGACCGCTGCGCGTCGAAGACCAATCATGGGGGTCCATTTTGGTTCTGACATTTATCGCTCCTATCAAACAACTGTCTTGGGAAGACAGTGCAAATTCATTAGCGAGTATTAACGATTGAACGATGCAATAACTGGCACTCCGATACACGGGTCATCTGAATAAGAGCTTACCAGACACCTCTCCCCCACATGTGATTATTTCGTGCGGTACACTCTCACATATGCAGCCCCCGGAATCTAATAGCCAAACCAAAGTCGCGCCCCCACCGATGCGAGGCCCACTCGCCGCCATCATGTGGGCGTTGTTTCTGGGGTGTTCGTGGACGTGGGTGATCGGGATGTTTTTGCCGGTGCTGCTGGTGCGAGACTACGGGGTTTGGGGTTGGGTGGCGTTTGCGGTGCCGAACGTGTTGGGGGCGGCGGCGATGGGTTGGGTGCTTAAAGATCCGGGGGTCAGCCGGGGGCTGGTCGAACGGCATCGGACGGCCTGCCGATGGTTTGGGCTGATGACGGTGGCGTATCAGGCGTACCTGATCGGGGCGCTGACCGGACCGATCGGGTTGACGGCGTTCGGTGTGATCGTGCTGGCAATTCTCGTCGCGGGCCGGGCGGATCATCTTCGTGACACGTTCGCGGCGCTGATCGTGTTTGCGTTGTCGCTTGGGCTGTTGGGTTATGCGCAGTCGACCGGCAACCTGTGGACACACCTGGACCCGTCGGCGTTCGCGGGGCGATTAAGTAACACGGACCTGCTGCTGTTCATCCCGGCGGCGGCGTTTGGGTTTGCTTTGTGCCCGTACCTGGACCTGACTTTCCATCGGGCTCGGCAGTCAACACAGCCGGGGACGGGCAAGGCGGCGTTTACGATCGGGTTCGGCGTCGTTTTCTTCTCGATGATCGTGTTCTCGCTGGGTTATGCGGGGGCGCTTGAGAACGTCAACGGGCACATCGGGTTTGACCTGGCGCCCAAGCTCTGGACCGTGCTATTGATCCAACTGATCGTGCAGGGTGGATTCACCACGGCGGTGCATATCCGGAGCCTGACGGTCAAGGGCGGTCGGCGGACGGAGTTTGGGCTGGTAATCGCGGTGGCGTTGGGATTGATGCTGGGGCTGGGGGCGTTGCTGATGGACGGGGAGCCTGGCCCTTGGATGCAGTGGACATTTGTGACCTCGGTCACGGAGCTGGGTTACCGCGGGTTCCTGCTGCTGTACGGCACGGTGTTCCCCGCGTATGTGTTGTTGTGCATGACCACGACTTACCGACAGGTTTCACACAAGGCGAAAATGTGTGTCTTCGCCGTCGCCGCCACGCTAAGCTATCCGCTCGCCTGTGCCGCCTTCATCGCCAACCGGTCGTGGTGGGCGGTGCCGATCTTCGCGGTGATGGTGATCGCGAGGATCGTGATTGAGTTGTTGCCGGGGGGGACGCGATCGGATCGTGTTTCGCCTGTTGAATAGTTAGAGTTTAGCGGGCGATAGCAGATCGCCGTGACTGGCCCATTGGTCTAACACGCGGATCTACGATCCGCCGCTAAACG
>JAJDCV010000164.1 GCA_029260675.1 Phycisphaeraceae bacterium | reverse complement strand
ACCCGACCGGTGTGCTGCTGACCCGTTCGGACACCCGCGCCGTCCGCCGGTCGCTGATCCAGGCGCTGGTCATCCAGGGCCTGCACCCGTTTGCGATCGATGGGCTGCGGCTCTCTGTCGACGCCGGGGCATTCGGCCAGGCGCTGGAAAACTGGCACCTGCTGTTGCTCAGGCGGTACCGCAATGCGCTCAAGCGGGTCAAAAATGCGGGAGGCTACACCCCGGCCCCGGTTTTCTACAGGAAACCAGAAGACCCGGGGCAGGCGCGGGGGCTGGCGACCTGGCTCACCGAGCTGCCGCAGGACCGGCACCAGCAGGTCCGTCAGCTCGGTGCACTCAACAAGGCAGCCGACCCGGCGACCCGGCTGGGGGCGCTGCGCAAGCTCCTGGCGTTGGCCGAGCAGTCACCTCCGGACGCCCCGGTGCATAACGCCATCGCCGGCTATTGCAACGACCCCTCGCAACCGATCGTAAGGGTCGCGTTGACCCACCTGATCCGATGTCACTACCCCGATACCGCCAGGGTGCTGGCTCAGCTGGTCAACTCACCACACCCAGACGTTCAACGGATCGCCGGCAAACGCCTGGTCCCGGTCGCGTTCTCCCGGCTATGGGACAGCTGGCACCGCCTGGACCCCGCCCAACGGCTCGGCGCCGGCCGGGCACTGATCAAGATCGATCCCACGTTCCACAACGCCTTGGAGGACAAGCTCAACCTCCAAGACACCCAAACCAAGCTGCGTGCCCTGTCGATCATCGGCGAACTGAACCAGGGCCTGCTGCTACAGGACACGATCCTGCGTCTGTGCCGGGACCGCGACCCGCACGTGGTCTCCGCGGCGGTCAAGGCGCTGGGCACCGCCGAACCCAGCCGCGCAGCCCCGGTGATCGAGACGGCGCTGGATCACGAGGACGACCGCGTCCGCGCCAACGCCGTGGAAGCGCTGGCCCGGCTGGATTCGACCCGGCATCTCGATCAACTCAGCCAGATGACCGGCGAAAACGAGGGCAACCGTGCCCGCGCCAACGCGATCCAGGCCCTGATGCAGATGCGTGCCGACGAAGCCCTGCACGCGCTGTCCCGGATGCTCACCGACCCGCGCCCCCAGCACCGAACTTCGGCCTTGTGGCTGGTCGAGACCATGGGGATCGCCGAAGTCGCCCGTGAGGTGGCCGAGATGTCCATCTCCGAGCCGGACCCCAATGTGCGCCAGCGGGCCGAGCGCGTGATCCTCCAGGTCATCGATCAGATGTCCCAGCCGCTGCCGATCCAGAGCCTGATCCAGGATGCGGAATCCAAAGACCCCAAACAGGAAGACCACGCCGCCGCAAGCTGACCTGCCAGAAATGCGTGCAACCTGCAACCAAGCCCTTGACGCCTTAACGGTGACTCATGACTCTCCCGCTGCCTATGAATACCCTGACCACGCTAGCCCAGGCCCAGCCATCCCCGCCGGTGACGGCGCGCCCGAGCATAGAGGACATCCAGAGCCACCTTTCCGGCGATGGGCTGATCCCGACACACTGGATACTGATCGCCGCCGGCGCGATCATCGTCCTGCTGACCGGCCTGTCGATCGCCCGGTGGTGGAAGCACCGCGACGAGCACTCCCACCCGCTGCTGGTTTTTTCGACCACGGCCGGGTTCGCCGGGCTCAGCTACCGACAACAATGGGCCTTGCTGCTGCTCGCCCACCAGCAGGCGCTGGCGTCGCCCCTGACCCTGATGATGTCCCCCGGCACGTTCGACCACCACGCCAAAGCCTACCTGGAATCCCGACTCACCTTCCGGCGCGAACCGGTCCGCAGACAGCTAAACCAGATCCGCGCCCACCTGTTCGACGGCCAGCTCGCTCACACACCCACCCAACACGCCTGAGCCTAGGTCTACACCGCACCTTCACCAACGCCGCGCCCACACCTTCACTTTTACCTTCGCCCACGCCCACGCCCACCGCCTCCGCTACACCTATACTTACACCCCAACCTGACGTGTCTGCGATCTGATTTACACGTCTTTTAAACTATATATAATTTATATATTATAAACGGACGCCTAAGCTGTGAGAGGGGGTAGGAGCATGGCTGTGACTACATAGGCTGTGACTACATCGAAAGACACGACTGGGCGATGTGCCCGGCCAGCGCCTCGTGCAGCCGGGTGGTCACCGGGCCGGGTTGGCCATCACCGATGGTTTGCCCATCGATCTTTGTCACCGCGGTGACGTGGATGGTGGTCCCGGTTAATAGCGCCTCGTCCGAGTCCAGGAGTTGATCCGTGGTGTAGACCGCTTCGTGGACCGTGATCCGTAATTCCCTGGCGAGCCCCAACACGAGTTGGCGGGTCACGCCGTTGAGGACCCACCGGTCCGCGGGGTGGGTCCACAGCTCGCCGTCTTTGACGATCATGATGTTGGCGTTGGTCGCCTCGGTGACGGTGCCGTCGCGGTGGAGGATCGCCGAGTCGCAGCCGGCCTTGTGCGCGGCGTTGGCGGCCATGATGTTGGGCAGGAGCATCAGCGACTTGATCCAGCAGTTGGCCCAGCGCTCGTCGAGCGCCAGTACGGCGGTCAGGGTGGGGACTGGGGCATCGAGTTGCAAGGGATCGGTGGGGCTGGCGATCATCAATACGGTCGGCGGCACGCCTTGGGGGTAGGCTGGGTTACGCGGGGCAGACCCCCGGGTGACCTGCCAATAGACCTTGGCGTTGCTAAGACCGTTCTTTTCAAGCAGTCTCCCAGCGATCTGAGGCAGCCGGTCAAAGTCCTCCGGTGGCTCCAGGTCGATCCGCGAGAGGCTCTGCCTCATCCGCCCCAGATGAAGGTCCACTGCCAGGGGCCGCCCGGCATAGAACCGCAGGACCTCGTAGACCCCGTCGCCGAAGAGGGTGCCGCGCTCATCGACGCTCATGAATGCGGCGCTCTTGGGGACGAAATCGCCATTGAGGTAGATGATCGGGTCGGGCTGGGGCATGGGAGGGATTGGGGTCTAGGGTCTAGGGTCTAGGGTTCGGGGTTCGGGGTCTAGCAGGGATGGGACTTGAATCACGATCTTTTCTGACCAGACCCAAGACCCGTACCCCAGACCCGATGCCGGGCACCGGCGGTTCATTCTATACATCGGCGATCCGGCCCCGGCGTGGTTGAATTGCGTGTTTTGCGGGTACTGCCTACTGTTGCAGGCTTGCAGACCCAATACTACACTCGCCGCTTTCACCCAAGGCCCGGCTATGCGATTTGAACTGATCGACCGCGTTCTGGACCGGCAGGAGGACTCGCTGACAGGTATCAAGGCTGTGACAGCCGCGGAAGAATACCTGGGCGACCACTTCCCGGGCTTCCCCGTGCTCCCGGGCGTGATGATGCTCGAAGCGCTGGTGCAGGCCGCGAGGCTGTTCGTGGCGGGCCTGCAAGACCCCCCGGCCCTGCCGTTGGTCCTCACGCAGGTAAAAAACGTGCGTTACGGTAATATGGTCCGCCCAGGCCAGGCCCTGACAGTCCGGATCACCCTCCGCAAGCTCGACGACGGGGGCTATGACTTCCAGGGCGTCGGCACGGTGGACGAGCAGGCCGCCGTCCAGGGAAGATTCCGCCTCGAGCCGTTGAACACGGCGTGACCCGGTGCCAAACATCGGGCGATTGAAAGTTCGGAGATACCAACCATGACCTATGATGAAGTGTTCGAGAAAGTCAGAGAAGTCCTCGAAGAGGCCCTGGGCGTCGACGAAGACGAAGTCACCCCCGAAGCGACCCTCGGCGGAGACTTAGGTGCCGAGTCGATCGACTACCTGGACATCGTCTTCCGCCTGGAGAAGGCCTTTGGGATCAAGATCAGTCAGGCCGAGTTGATGGCGGACCACGTCCTGAGCGACCCGCAGTACGTGCAGGACGGCCAGGTCACCGACCTGGGCATGTCCGAGTTGCGCAAGGAATTGCCGCACGCCGACCTCGATAAGTTCGACGAGTCGCGTCAGGTCGATGAGTTCCCCAACATCTTCACCGTCGAGTCGATGGTGAAGTTCGTGCAGGGCAAACTGTAACCGGGATTCGGGTATCGGGTATCGGTCAAAACCGACTTCCGAAACCCGAGCCCCGATACCCGATACCCGAACTATGCGTTGGATCTGGATAGACCGCATCCTCGAGCTTGAGCGCGGCCGGCGCTGTGTGACGATCAAGAACGTCAGCGCCGCGGAGGATGTGCTGCACGACCACTTCCCCGCCACCGATGACCGCCCGGCGATCCCGGTGATGCCCAACACACTGATCATCGAGGGGATGGCCCAGACCGCCGGGATCATGGTCGGCCACGCCGGGGATTTCAAGGAAAAGGTTATCCTCGCCAAGATCACCAAGGCCGTCTTCACCGACGCCGCACGCCCGGGCTACACGATCCGCCACACCGCCGAGATGGACAACTTCAGTAAGGCCGGGGCCTCGACCCACGGCAAGACCGAGTTGATCGACCCCAACACCGGGGAAGTCAGGCCGCTTGCCGAGATCACCCTGATGTTCAGCCACATCGACCACAACATGGCCGGCCTGGAATTCCCCGAGCACAACTTCGTCTTCACCGGTCGGCTGATGGAAATGCTAGAAGCATCGGGTTTCAATTCAACGGGCTGACACACGCCCCGACATCCGACACATCCCTATCTAAATATAACCGTCAGAAGACTTCGTTCCTTGAACGTGGGCTGCGGTAACGTTTAGATATTCTTCCACACACACAAAAAAAACATCGCAACATCCCCCCACTCCCCTTACAATCAACCCATGGGTGTCGGCCGGGTTCACAGACTGCTTCGACTCATCACGGTCCTGCAACGTGATGAGCCCAACACCACCGCCGGGCTGCTTAAAGAGCTGGGCGTGAGCCGGCGTACTTTTTTCCGAGACCTGAGTCTGCTCCAGGAGGCCGGCGTCCCCTACCGGCACGACCGGGCGCAGGGCTACCACATCGACAAGAGCTTCTTCCTCCCACCGATCAACCTCACCGTACCCGAGACGCTTGGGCTGATGCTCCTGGGCAAGTCCGCCGCCACCCAGCGCGGCAGGCCCATGGCCGCGCCGGCGTTGTCTGCGATCTACAAACTCATCGCCACCATCCCCGACCCCATCCGCGAGGCCTGCAGCGACCTGATGGCCAACGTCTCCGTCGCCACCGATCCCACGCCCGCCAGCGACCTGGAAACACGCTGCCACACCGTCCTGCAACGCGCGATCGACCAGGGCACCGCCTGCCGGATCGTCTACCAGAGCCCGGTGCAAGACGACGGCCTGCACGCGATCCTCTGCCCGTACCTGCTGCACTACGTCAACCGCGCCTGGTACGTCCTGGGCTACACCGACGTCCACGACGAGGTCCGCATGCTCAAGCTCGTCCGCTTCATCGAGATCGAGCCCACCGACGAACCCTTCGACAAGCCCGAAAACTTCCGCATCGAAGACAAGCTCGGCTCAGCCTGGCGCTTGATCCCCGAGGGCCAGGAACACAAGGTCGTCCTGGAGTTCAGTAAAAAAGTCGCCACCAACGTCAGCGAAGTCCTCTGGCACAGGTCCCAACAACACAATTTCCTCGACGACGGCCGATGCCGGATGACCTTTACCATCGACGGCCTGGGTGAGATCGCCTGGTGGATCTGTGGCTACGGGGATCAGGTTGTGGTGGTCAAACCGCCGGAACTGCGCGACCGGGTCGAAAAGATGCTGCGCTCGGCGTTGAAGAAATATGAATCAGGTGAGGCGTTGGAGGTAGTGACGATGGGGAAACAGCCAAAGTCCAAAATGAAAACCGATGACGCTCACACTTGATTAGATACGCTCATCTACTGACCCACAGAGTAAATCATCCCCTATCAGGCCATTCGCACTCGCAACCATATGCAAACTGTCCGCCACAACATGGACACCGTTCCACATCACATCCTAGGACATGAAACTCGCCCTTAATTGCGGCACAGTCATGACACGGCCGATCATCTGCGCCCCAGTCGGTTTTTTCTTCTCCATAGCGGACACGAGGCATTTCAATGCCATTAGGGCGACAAGTTGTCTGGCGTTGTGCATCACGAAGTCTATCAGGCCAATCCGGAAGTACTTTACAACCACGAAATATGATTCTCTCATCACTCATTGCAGTGCTCCCGTAGAGATACGATTAGTTTATCTACCCAAACTCCTGAAACACCCCCGGAAGCGCATCCGCCAGATCACTCGCACGCAGCCCCGACCGGCCGTGGTGTTTCGCCCAGTTATCGCCGGCGAGGCCGTGCAGGTGGGCGCCTAACACGGCGGCGTCGAAGGCGGGCATTCCCTGGCCGATCAGGGAAGCGATCAGGCCGGTGAGGACGTCGCCGCTGCCGGCGGTGGCCAGCGCGGGGTTGCCGGTCTGGTTGAGGGTGAGTTGTTGGCCGTCGGTGATGACGGTGTGTTGGCCCTTGAGCAGGACCACGGCGTGGTGCGCGACCGCGAGTTTTGCGGCGGCCTGGGGGCGAGAGGCGGGGTCGGTCGGGCAGTCGGTGATACCCAGGGGTTTGGCAAGGCGTTGGAACTCGCCGGGGTGCGGTGTCATGACTAACTCAGCGCCGCCGCGCGGCCGGGGTCGGCCGATGCGTGCTAAAAGATTCAACCCGTCGGCGTCCAGCACAATCGGGCGGCTGCCGCGCAGCAGCGACATCACCTTCTGCCCCCCGCCGTCGGCCAGGCCCATCCCGGGGCCGACCGCCAGCACCGCCTTGCCATCCGGGTCCGCGGCGTCGATCCCATGTCGCCAGCCCTCGGCATCGCCACTTAACAACACACCCGTAGCGCAGGGTTCGATCGTTAACGCATACGGCAACACATCCCCGGTCGTCGCGATCTTCACTAATCCACTACCGCTGCGCAGCGCCGCCCGGGCGCACAGGGCCGGGGCACCGATCATCGTGGCGTGGCCGCCGACCACGATCACGGTGCCGAAGGTGCCTTTGTGTCCTTCATCGGGACGCTTCGGTGGATCGGGTAGTTTTTCGATCGTTGTAAGCTCACTCATGTCCCGCCCCACTTCCCGCATGTGATGATGAACCGCCGCCCGCCAGCCGATTGATCTGGCACGCGCTGTAGGCTGCGCCGAAGCCGTTGTCGATGTTGACGACCGTGACGCCCGAGGCGCAGCTGGTGAGCATGGAGAGCAAGGCGGTGACCCCGGCGAAGGATGCGCCGTAGCCGACGCTGGTCGGCACCGCGATCACCGGGGCCTCGATCAGCCCGCCGATCACGCTGGGCAGCGCCCCTTCCATCCCCGCGATGCAGACCACCACCGACGCACTGCGCATCACCGGCAGGTGCGGTTCCAGCCGGTGCAGTCCCGCCACCCCGACGTCGTTGATTGACACCGCCGGGTGCCCAAGCGCTTTACAAGTGAGCAAAGCCTCCTCGGCCACGGGCAGGTCGCTGGTCCCCGCGGTCATGATCGGGATGGTCGGCAAACCTGTCATCGGCTCCGGCGGTTCGCCCACGATCAGCGTCCCGCCGCGCGTCCCGACTTCGATGGGAACATCATCAAACGCCGCACGGACCGCATCGACTTGCCCCGGCCCGGTGCGCGTCGCCAGGACACACTGTTCTCGTTCCAAAAGTGCCCGGATGATCTGGACAAGTTGATCCTCGCTCTTCCCGGCCGCGTACACGACCTCCGCGAAACCGCAGCGACGCTTGCGGTCGTGGTCCAGCGTCGCGAAACCCAATGGCTGGGCCCGCATCGCCAGCAGCGCCTCACGGGCCTGCGCAGGAGGCATCGCCCCGTCTTGGACCTGCTTTAGAATGTCATCCAGAGGATCGGACATACCCACTCGCTATAAAACCAGAAATTAACCCACCAGACCCGTGGCAGTGCCATACAGTTGACACTCACCGGTTCGCGGATGCCCTAAGGTACGGCCCATCGGGTTCGGGTCGTTTCCCGGGGGGCCGTGCTTCACCAGAGTCCAGCGTCGATCCGCCATCCCGGTGCCGAGCCTATTCGGGGCAAGCCCGGGGGGGGATCCCGGGGAGATCCGGGGGGACATCGTAACAGGGCCCGCCCGCGGTGGACACGCCCACTCCACTCCTACCCTCCCGGGACCGGAGAACCTTGGCCGACCTCCCACATCGGCCTCCCGGCCACCACCGCGGCGGCGTCCTTTATATTTACGCTCAGACCCGGGCTATTCCGCCTCAATCACCTCGACCGTCAGCCCGCCAAACAGCGGGAGCATCTCGATCATGTCGTTGACCATCTGCCCGTCCCGCATCGACGAGACCGACAGCGCGATATGTGCCGCGTCGAAGTCGTGCCCGCTAAGAACCGCATCCAGGTCGATCCATCGGCCACCCGTGACCACCCCGGGCCCCGCGGGCCAGCCACCCGCCCCGTCGGTGACCCAGGCCTGGGTCCACATGTGATAGCCGAACACGCCCTCTTGGTTGAGGAACTCCTCGACATAAAGCAGCCCCGTGACCGTCCGGGCGGGGATGCCATGTGCACGCAGCAGTGCCGTGAGCAGCACCGCGTGCTCGGTGCAGTCGCCCTGCGCGGTCGCCGCGACCTGCCCCGCCGTCGCCAGCCCGACCGACAGGTCTTTCTCGTCGATGTGGCGGTGGACAAACGCGCGGAGCTGGGTCGCCTTCTGCGTATCCGACATCTCGACATCCGATTCGGGCAATGCGTGATCCATCAGCTTGCGGACCGCGCCGCTCTCGTGATCGATCATGCTCGACGTTTCGAGGTCGGCATCGGTGGGTAGATCGTCGATCACGTTGACCGGGGTACCCAGATCCAGGATCACGGCCGCGGTGGACTGATTGTCGTAGACCACGCGTTGATACCCAGCCCGGGGCAGGTGCAACGCCGCCCCGCCGCGGTCTTCAAGCGAGACCCGGTAGATCGCACGCCGCAGACCGCGGGCATTCTCGATCGGTTTGTCCGGGCGGATCAGGGTCCGGGCCATCACCTCCGGGGGGTTCACCTTAGCCTTGGCGAGCTGCTCGTCGGCCTCGATCATGACCATGTCCATCCCCTGCATGAGTTGCACGGTGGTCTTGACCGCCCGGCCCTGCTCGTCGACATACTCGCGCACCTTCACGCCGGGCATGTTCGAGATCGTCGCGTCCCAGACCACCGCCGGGACCACCTTGCCCAATACCTCGACATTCTCTCGGCCGGCGATGTCCATCGTCATGTCGATCGGGGTGACACCCATGCTCGCGTCGATCAGCCTGGCCGAGATACTTTCTTGACCGCTGTCGATCATGTTTTCGATATGCCTCTGGGCCGCGGCGGGCGGGAGGTAAGACGGGTCAAGTGCGGGCAGCGTGGTGGTTCGGGCCGCCTCGCCCTGGCCGGTGGTCTGCTCGATCCCGTCTTCAGAGAACTTCAAGTGATGGACGATCGCCAGCGCGCCGGGCTTGAGTGTGCTGGAAGACTCGATCGGCTTGCCGTCCTCCGTTTCGACAAACCACATCGCGTGTTCGATCGAGACCGCCTGGTCGCCGCGCTTAATGCTGATGCTCATGTCGGTCTGCGTGACGATCTTGCCGGCCTTGTGCCGCTCGGTGAGGTGGACGTACCCTGCGTGTTCGCCCGACATCTGCAAGACGTACCACCGGTCGAAGGCCGTGACCGCTTCGTCGGACGCCCGCACGTGAACCGAGCCCGCCAAGACACACAGGACAGCCAGCCAGAGCGGCAGATGGTTTCTGATGTTTTTCATGCCCGGGATTGTACCGCACCCGATGCGGCCGGCTCATGGGCGAGTGTTCCCCTCAGGCCACGAAGGCTTCCGGGGGGGTACAGGGCGAAACACCAGTCGCGCCGACGGGCGACCCCAGCATTCCTGACACCCGCACGCGCAAGGTCTAGCTCACGCTGGGCCGAGGTGATTGCCTCGGGGTGTGATTCTGAAATCGATCGGTTGATTTGGTGCAGTTCGGTAAACGCCGCCCGCCTACGGCTGCGCTTCCGGTCGTCATCCATGTGTGCGAGCAGCTCACGTTTTCTGCGGACCGCTTCGCCGTCGAGCCCTAGCGCGCGGTCCAGGTTGTGTGGCAGGTGATGACACCGCCACACCGCACGATCCAGCGCCGCCCGGCCCGTCACCGGGGCACCCAGGTCTAAAAACAAATCCGCGGTCACCCCCGCCATCGGCGCCAGTGCTTCCCCGGCCCAGTCACGCCACCACGCCTCGGTCACCTTGTCGTAGACAAGCCCGCCGGTCCCGTGGATAAACAGGTCACAGACGTGGCTGCGCATCACAGCCGTGAGCAGCAGGGCGCGGGGCAGGAGTGTCGCGGTGCTGCGGTCGATCGGTTCGCCGTCGTCATACACAAACATCGGCGTGGTGTCTGCAAGGTCCACGAACGCACGCCGCCGCGGTTGGTTCCAAGTCACCGCCCACAACGGCAACTCCACAAACTCGCGACCGACCACCATCGCCGTCAATCCGGCTTGAGGTGTGTCGGCAACCGCCTGGTTATATATCGTCGCGCATCGGTGCGCATCGGCGATCATCCGTGACACGACCGACTCGTAGACATCCCACCCCGCCAGGTCGCTGACCATCATCACCGGCACGTCCCCGGCATACGGCCTTTTGAGGCGGGCCAACACGACGGCGATCTGCTCGGCGAGTGATTCACACTTGGGCATATCAATAAGGGCTTCATCCAACACGCCGAGCAAAGACGATTCTAAACCCGTGAGCCGCTCCCGAACCTGGTCTACCTCCGCTGGCGGTTGAAACCCGGTGGATACGTTTTGTTTCTGATCAGCCAACAACGCCGACCGGACTTTCAACGCATCACCATCCACATACGGCATGTCCAACCGCCAGGCCTCGTTGGCATCCTGATCCACCACAAGGTGCAATCGTTGCGCATCAAACCGCTCGGCGGCAAGGTCCAGTGTGATGTCTTTGGCGAGGATGCCGGGGTGCCAGAGCTGGGCCTGGTGCCCGGTGGCGATCAGGCGTGTCGCCGGCGCGTGAAGTGTGGCGGTGCCCAGCCGTTTGGCCCGTGCGTTGATCCGTTCGATCAGCGCGGCGCGGTCATGCGGTGTGGCGTCATCAACCGACCATGTCGAGATCGCCGGCTCGATGCGCACGCTCGGGGGGGGCGGCGTCATACCGCGGCGGTACAGGGTGCGAACTTATCCGGGTGCTTGGCCAACTCGGCGCGGAAGACCTGTTTGTAATGCTTAAGCCGGTGGTCCGCGTCGTCCAACGGCCCGCCGAAGCTGCGGTTGGGGTCGTTGTAGATCAGGTTGATCGGGATCTCGGTGATACGCAGATCCGCCGCCGCGGCCATCACCCAGGCCTGCAACGGCACGGCGTAGCCCGACTCGTCGATGTGCATGTGCTTGAGAGAAGAAACGCGGTAGGCCTTGAACCCGCAGAAGGTATCGGTCAGCGCCAGGCTCAGGCAGCGGTTGACCATGTCGGTGATCTGCCCATTGATCGCGCGGCGGTCGGCGGGCGGCGGGTCGCCGCAGCGTTCGTCATGCAGGTACCGGCTGCCGGAGATGATGTCCGAATCGTCCCGGGCGATCGCCTCATAAAAGTCCGGCAGGCTCTCGGGCTCGTGCTGCTCGTCGCAGTCCATGGTGATCAGCCAGTCGTACTGGTAACACTGGGCGTAGCGGAAGGCGTCGCGGATGGATCGGCCGTAGCCGCGGTTCTCGGCGTGGCGGATCACGTCAACCGGTTGCTTGGCCAGCAGGGTCGGCGTGTCATCGGTCGAGCCGTCGTCGATCACCAGGATGTGCTCGGCGTACTGGCGGACCTCTTGAAGCACCTTGGCCACGTACTTCTGCTCGTTGTAAACGGGGATGGTGACGATGATGCGGGGGCTGACGGCTGAACGCATGTAATAACCTCGGGTTTCAGGGATTGCGGTCATAGAAATGTAGGCGACCGGCCACCGCCGATCAACCTGACCAACGCGCCAAATCGACAAACTGTTCCACCGAAAGTGATTCAGGCCTCGCATCCGGGTCGATCCCCTCGGGCAACGCCTTGTCCCGGCCCAGGATCGCCCCCAACTGCTTGCGACGTTTTTGAAACAGCTTCTGCAGCAACCCGCTCAATGCCGCCGGGTCGTCGGCCAGCGGGTTTACCCGTCTTACCAGCCTGACCACCGCCGAGGCGACCTTCGGGCGGGGCCAGAAGCACTCCGGTGACAACGTCCCCACCACGTCCACCTCGCACATGGCCTGGAGGATAACGCTTAATGGCCCGTAATCCTTGCCGCCGCCCCCGGATGTGCCGCTTGGCTTGGCGATGATCCGGTCCGCCACCTCGCGTTGGATCATCACCACCGCCGCCGACATCCCCGGGTGATCGACCGCCAGGTTCACCAGCAGCGGCGAGGCGATGTTGTACGGCAGGTTGGCGATGAGTTTGAAGGGGATGGGGGATGGGGGATGGGGGATGGCGGATGGATCGGAGTCTGATGCGGCGTGCAGCAGTTCGACCACCGCCGGATTGAGTGTGTGCTTACTCTCAAGCACGTCGCCGATGTGGAGTTGGAACCGATCACCAAAACTGGACAGCCGGTCGCACAGGATCGGTTCCATGTCGCGGTCGATCTCGACAGCCACCAGCGACGCGCCGGCTTCCAATAATCGTTCGCTGAGCGCCCCCGTCCCCGGGCCGACCTCCAGGATCATTTCGCCGTCACCGACCTTCGCCGCGTCCATGATGCGGCGCATGTGGTTGCCATCGTGTAAAAAATTCTGCCCGAACCGCTTCTTGGGATGCAGCCCGTGCCCGGCGAGAAGGTTCTTGATGTCGGTGAGGGTCTGGGCCATGGACGCACAGCATACACCCACGGGGATTGCGTTACGCCTGACGCCGGCGCAGCATCGCAAGTGTGCCCAGTGAAAGCAGCGTCAGGCCCGCCGGCTCGGGGATCACTATGGGCGGTGTGCCGGTGTGCCAGAAGGTCAAGAGGATGTTCATGTCATCCAGCCCGACGAATCCGTCGCCGGAGGGATCGCCTGCCAACTCGTCTCCTACGGTCACGGCCGTGTGCCAGTTGACGAGAATAAGGCCCAGGTCGTCGAGCCCGACAAAACCGTCGCCGTTCAGATCGCCCGGCTGGCCAACAGGGTTGTAGCTCCACGGGCCCTGCTGTGTCCCGGTGTTCCAGCCGCCAAGGACTTCGTTGAGGTCATCGATGCCGACGAAGCCGTCACCGGACGGGTCCGATCGGGGGTCGGCCGATCCGTCGGTGTTCCATAGCCCCAACACAAGGTTCAAATCTTCGATGCCGGTGAAGTTATCGACATCCAGGTCGCCCGGCACAAAGTCCGTCAGCAGCGCGCCGCCCGAGAGCGTCCCGCCGATGAACTTGGCCTGCGCGTTAAACGATTCCGTGATACCCAGCGACCAGACCCCAACGGCATCATTGCTGAATACAAAGTTACCGATCGAAACGTTGCTGATCGGCGTTAAGCTTACATCACCATTGCCCCATTCGGCACTGATGCCTGCGGGTCCCAGATTAGAGGGGTCCGTCCCGCCGACATCCACCGCGCCGCCGCTGGGGTTATCCGACGCACCGACTCGGCCGACGTAGGTATCGAAAGGTAGAGCGGGGTTCGCGTTGATCTCGGATTGGGTTGGTGCGAGGTCCCCGCCGCCTTGGAACGGATCGAGGTTGATCACGGAGCCCTGGATGAGTTCGACGAACAGGCCCGCCCCGGCCCACCCGTTCGTGGTGGTGACATTCAGTGCGTTGGCGACGCTGGGGCCGCTGGTCGTGACATCGACCCCAACGGTAATCGTCCCAAATGCCGGGCAGGTGATCGCGGCAACGGCCACGGCTGTGAGGCCTGCGTGTTTCGCTAGGTGCATCGTTATTCCCCTAGGACAAAAATGGTCTATCGGTCCCCGATCCCACGACTTTGAGAATAACGCGCGCCCGGATTTGGTGCAAGGGAATTCAGCAAGTCTTTTTATGAACTATGCCCTAGCCGGCTACGGCCCGCAGCCACGCCTTAGCCATGAGCATGTGCCCCGCCACCGTCGGGTGCACACCGTCGGGGGCCCAGTACTCGGCCGGGGCTTCTTTGAGCGCATCATCAAAGACCTGCTGGTACGGGACCCACATCGCCTGGTACTTCTCGGCGATCTTTCTAGCCACCTCTCGGTACGCGGTGATCCCTTCAACGTGCGCTTCGGTGATGTCGCCGGCTTGCAACAGGAAAGGTTCGCCAAGGATCAGCTTCACCTCCGGCAGTAGGACACGGGTGCGCTCCAGAAGATAATCGTAGTCGTTCTCGTACTCCGTCAGCGTCCCGCCGTAGCCGTGGAAGTGGGCGTGGCAATAGTCGTTGACGCCGACGAGGATGCTCAACACATCCGGCTTGATCTTCAGGCAGTCCTTGGACCACCGGTCGGCGAGTTGGTAGACCTTGTCGCCGCT
>JAJDCV010000163.1 GCA_029260675.1 Phycisphaeraceae bacterium | reverse complement strand
TTGGCTGATTGCAGTAATGCACTCGCCACTCTCACGGACCAACATGACCTTGTGTTTGTTGACTGGTGCGGGACTACGGCCATCCGGGGAGAGAGTGAGAAATTCCAAAACTATTTTTTACGCTGACGACAAACCTGCATCCAAGTAAGAAGCCCGCTCACAGTGCTATGATGTGACATGTCATTATCCACTACCTAGTAATGATCGGAAGAGTGCCTACCGTAAGCTCCACACCGACAAACCACCACCCTCTGGTCATGACCGTCGCGCGCGGGCTGCGCCGTCGTTGTGGTGTGGGTGAGGGGGCGCATATTCTGGTGGCGATCAGCGGGGGTGGGGATTCGGTGGCGCTGCTGCGGGCGCTGGCGGCGTTGAAAGATCGGCGGCGGTGGCGGTTGAGGTTGACGGTCGGGCATGTGCAGCATCATCTGCGGGGGGATCGGGCGGAAGCGGATGCGGGGTTTGTGGGAGAACTTTCGTGGCAGCTGAAGCTGCCACGCCGGCGGGCGGACCTGGATCTGTCCGGAGTAACGGGGAACGTGGAGGCGGCGGCGCGGCGGGCGCGGTATGCGGCGCTCGTGGAGATGGCGCGGGAATGTGGGGCACCATTTATTGCGACGGGGCATCACGGGGACGATCAGTTAGAGACGCTGTTGATGCGTGTGCTGCGCGGCGCGGGGGCCGGGGGGATGCGCGGGATCGCGTGGCGGAGGCGGATGGGTCTGGGGTCTAGGGTCTGGGGTATTGCAGAAGAAGAGCCCCCCCCTTCCGCCCAAGACCCTAGACCCCAGACCCTAAACCCAATCCTCATCCGCCCGATGCTGGCGGTGACTCGGGGGGAAGTAACGGACTATCTCAAAGCGATCGGTCAGCCGTGGCGAGAGGACCATACCAACGCGGATGTGTCGCGGTGGCGTGCGCGGTTGCGTGCGGAGGTCTTGCCGGTGCTGGAGGCCATCCGGCCGGGCGCGGGGCGTAAGGCGACGGCGTTCGCGGACCAGATGCGCGGTGTGCATCGTGTATTGGAAGACCAGATCGATACGGAGATGAGCCTGCTTGATCATGGTGACAGATCTGTCACGCTGAATCGCGTAGCGGCGAAGCGGATGAACCGTGCGGTGCTATCGGGGTTGATCCGTCGACTGCTATTTGATGCGGGTGTGCCCGGAGACAAACTGGGAGCGAAGCAGGTCGGGGCGGTGGTCCGTGCGGTGGGTGACGGTGAGGGAGGGGAGCGATCGTTTGCGTTCGCGGGGGCTGTGACACTCTCCGTGACGCGCGATCATGTCACGGTTGAGCGTTTGGGCTAAACGGCAAGCCCGTGTACGTCCGGGGTGGGATTGGTCTATGCACCCATAAATAAAAAGCCCACGGATTGAATCCGTGGGCTTGGGGATGGGTGGCAATTGTGTGTGAGTCGTATGTTCTGAACTCTATGCGCCGAGTAGCCGCGGCGGCTAAACGGGTGGGGCACGTTGTGGCTTAGTGGACCCGCAGGGATTCGACGACGGGGAGGTCGCCGACGATGGGGCCGAGGTAGTCTTTGAAGCTGGGGTCGATATTGTTGCCGTGGACGATGTACTTGGGATCGAGGGTCTGGGTCTTGGCGGCGACGTCGGTCAGCTCGATGCGTTTGTACTCGACCTCGTAGGGTTTGTTGCTGACCCGCTGGATAGCGATCGAGCCGTCGCAGTCGTCTGCGAGCGCGTATTCGGCGGCCTTGCGACCGGCGAGACGGGCCTCGTGTGCATCGGTCTGCGAGACACAGCCGGCGAAGCAGCGCTGCAGGTACCCGAAGGTGTCGGCACGGACGCGGGTGTCTTTGCCCAGGTGATCCTTGAGTGCGTCTGCGAGGTGGTCGCCCAGCGCGCCGGTGCCGGAGAGCTGGACGTTTCCGTGGGCATCTTTCTCGACGGAGGTCGCGAGCTTGGTCATCATCGGCGTGCCGTCCTTGTCATGGATGCCTTCGGAGACGGCGATGAGGCATCGGCCCAATCGGCCGTAGATCTTGGCGACGTCGTCCTTGAACTTCTCCAGGTCGAAGGCGGCCTCGGGGACGTAGATCAGGTGCGGGCCGTCGTCGGCGTGCTGTCGTGCGAGCATGGAGGCGGCGGTGAGGAACCCGGCGTGCCGGCCCATAATGATGTTGATCTTGATGCCGGGCAGGGCGCGGTTGTCCAGGTTGTCGCCGATGAAGGCCTGCGCGACAAACTTGGCGGCGGAGCCGAACCCGGGTGTGTGGTCGTTGTTGACCAGGTCGTTGTCGATGGTCTTGGGGACGTGGAAGCAGCGGAGCTCGTAGTTGTCGGCCTTGGCCAGCTCGTTGACGATCCGGCAGGTGTCGGAGCTGTCGTTGCCGCCGATGTAGAAGAAGTAGCGGATATTGTTTTTCTCGAAGGACTTGAGGATCCGGTTGCAGTAGTCGGCGTCGGGCTTGTCGCGTGAGGAGCCCAGGGCTGCGGACGGTGTTAGAGCCAGGCGTTCGAGGCGTTCTGCGGGGATGTCCTGAAGCTCGATGAAGTCGTTCTTGACGATTCCGGCCACGGCGTGGTGGGCGCCGAGGATCTTGTCGATGCAGGACGCGCCGGCGAGGCCTTCGATGACGCCGACGAGGGACTGGTTGATCACGGCGGTGGGCCCGCCGGATTGGCCGATGACGGCGTTACCTGAGAGGGAATGGCTGGTGGACATTGGGATCGGGCTCCGCTTAGGGGGTTATGCTCGCCGGGGTACAGCCGGTTGGGCGGGCTGTGGCGAGGTCGTTTTGAGGTTGGCCGGCGGTGCAATCACACGCGGCTGCGGGCCATAGTAGGAGATCGGGGGGTGAGATACAAAACCGGTCGCGGTGGTGGATATGCGGATTCTGGGGAGGGGCCGTGGTGCGATTTGATTTGGCTCAATCAGTTCAAAATCGTGGGATCCAGGTATCCCTTGCCTGTAAACAAGTTTCAGGCAAGCTGGATTGTACGCCCCGGACGATGTGTTTATTTGATCAGATCATTTATCGACGGCGCATGGTCAATAGCCACAGACTGCCCGCCCCGAAGGCCAGCACCATCCCCGGCTCGGGTACCGGTTGCGCATCCCAGCCGATCACGTCGAGCGCCAGCACGTCCAGGGGGGTGAGGATCAATGGTTCGCCGGGGGTCAAGGTGGGGTCGAAGATGCCCGGGACAAGGTCGTCCTGCCAATGGCTGACCTGCCTGCCGTCGCCGTTGAATTGGCCGGTGGAGAACGTGGCCAGCCGTGTCGCGCCGCCGTCAAGCGAGAAGAAGGGCCGATCGCTGGAAGAAGGCTGGCCGAACGCGCCGTCGTTGAGCCCCCCCGCCGGTTGGTTGGGTTGCGACAGGCTGTCGTCCGTGTAGCGGAACAGATCAAGCGGCATGAAGATACTGCCCGGGTCCAGGTCCACGTGGTCATTGACGAACGGGCCCTCGGGGTTGATGCCGTCGCCGCCGACGGCGTCCACGATTTCGATGCCGCTGAAGAACCCCATCGCGTGGCCGAGTTCGTGGACGGCAAGCGAAACAAAGTCGAACTGCCGAGAGAGGGTGCCATCGTCAGGGGTGAAGTCGAACGGGACCTGGTCGTTAAAGGTGATCAATCCGTCCAGGCCCGTGTCGTGAGGCGTGGTCAGCCCAAGCGCTTTTGAGTGTGCACGGGTAAGCAGAAAGCTTGTGTTGTTCATGCTGCCGTCATCATCCAGCACGCGCGGCGCGGGGACGATGGTGGTGTCGTTGGTCATAAACGGCACCCCGGCCGTCAACGGCGCGGGTAGATTCGCCACCGCGATCTGATCGTCAGCACCGAGACTGTCCGCCACCATCGCCGGGTATAGCGCGTCGGCGTAGTCGAACTCCACAAACTGCGGCTCCGCGCCGGCGGCGAAACTGGGTGGCATGGCGCTGTATTCGACCGTCAGGTTAAGCGTCACCGGGTCGAGGAGAACCCCCCGCCAGATTTCGGTCGCGTCGGTGAAGCCTCCCATGACCTTCGCCGCAATCGCCCGCTGCGTGAAAGTACCGGACTGCATCGCGGCCAGGCCCGGTCCGGGCGTGATATTAAAGCTGAGATCAGCTGCACCGGCCGCGTGCGTGGCGGCGACCAGCGTCACGCCCCAGCCAAGGGAAGCGGCTGTATTTGTGTGCATCGATCGCGATATGCCTGTCATCATTTGGGTTCTTCCTAAAAAGGGATGTCTCAATGACCCAATAGGAAGATACCCAGCCGATGTGACGGTTTTGTGACGGCACGATCCCGATCACGTCCTTTTATGACCTGCGCAGGTTCCGTTGCGATACCCGCCACAAGTCGCGTCGCTTCGTATGACGATTCCGCTGAGGTTGGTTGGGAGATGCTTTAAAACGCGGGAATGTGCTGGGATGAGACGCTGTCTCAGCCGATTTCTTCGAGGACTTGCTTGGCGAGAGCCAATTCGTCGCCGTGGAGCCTGCGGGCCGCTTCGTTGAGCAGCTCCTTGGCGCGTTGGCGCTGGTCGAGGTAGCGGGCGAAGATCAGGCCTAGGATCAGTTGGACTTGTTGACGGTCGGCGTAGGCCTTGTAGGTGACCAGGAAGAGCTGGTAGGCGCTGGCGGATTCGTCGTAGCGTCCCTCGGACATGAGCTGGTTGGCCAGGTCGAGCTGTTGCTGCTGGCCCATGACCTGTTCGGGGTGCTCCTTGAGCAGGTCGACGTAAAGGCCGGCGGCCCTGGGCAGGTCGTGATCGGTGATCGCGGCGCTGATCGCGGCGCGGGCCTGCATGATACCTGCCTCTTGCTCGGTGACAGCGGGTGCGTCGCCTTTGCAGGATGGGTCGCCGGGCTTGTTGTGCTCCCAGGGGCGGTACCCCTCGCTGGCGAGTTTCTTGAATTGAGTACGTCGTCTTTTGTGTTCGATCAGCGAGAGCATGTCGTAGGGTTCGCGTGACAGGACACGCAATAGCAGCAGGCCCATCCCGAGGGTGAACCCGCAGGCGTAGCCCGCGAGGTGGGCGAGGTAGGCGGTGTTGCCGATCCCGCCGACCTGGAAGAGTGCGTCCTGTGCGACCTGGAAGAGGATCAGCAGGATGCTGGAAATCTCAAACGAGCCGGGCACGATGAACCAGTAGACGATGGTGACATTGGAGAGCGGGAACAGCGCCAGGTATGCGCCGGTGACCGCGGCGACCGAACCGCTTGCGCCCAATACGGGGTTGGATTCCATCAGGCCGTGGCCCAACCCGGCGACGATGCCGCCGGAGAGATAGAAGAACAGGTATCCGACCTTGCCCAGCCGATCCTCCACGCCGCTGCCGAAGACGTAGAGGAAGATCATGTTCATGATCAGGTGCATCCAGCTGGCGTGGAGGAACTGGTAGGTGAAATATTGCAGGACGCTGCCGTCGCCGGGCAGGAGGTAGTAGTTGAGGATGTCGGGCCTGTTAGGAATAATACCGCCGGTCTTTATGGCGGCGTCGAAGGCGTAGAAATACTGGCCCACCAGCGCGATGCTGTTGGTGGTCATGATAAACACGGCGACGTTGACGGCGATGAGAGTGTAGTTAACCCAGGGCGTGCGCTTGAGCCGGCGATCGGTTCCGATGGGGAAGAAGATCATGCTGGATCAGTCCGCCTGTTCGTCGGGGTCGTCGGAAACGGGTGGTGCCGGCGAAAACTCCCCCACGGCCAGGACCGTCCAGTTGTCGATCTGCCAGGAGGGCGTCACGGCTGTGCGGGCATAGAACTCGATGTCGTCGTGGGGCGCGATCGTCGTCGTCCAGCTGACCCGCCAGCGTCGAAGCGGCTTGGCCTGGGCGTCCCAAGCGGTGATCAACAACTCCGCCCGGTCAAGCTGATCGTCGGTATCGTTCAAGAGCAGGATCTTGGCCATGGACTCGGCCCCCACGGATAGCGCTTCCATCGAGGCGTCCTCAACGGGGACGGCCGACGCCCATGTCTCGGTGACCTTGATCGACCAGGCGGGGTTCAGGGGGGTGGGGTCCAGGCTCGCGGGGATCGGCAGGCGGATGCGCATCGGCTGGTTGTTGCCGACCATCGCGATCGGGGCGGTGGCCCGTGCCTTTTCAATGCCCTGACGGTTGACTAGAGAGACGGTGAGTTCTCCGGCCAAGACAACGCCGCTTTCGTGCTCACTGACCACCTGGCCGACGTATTCAATCGCGCCGGAGTCAGAGGGAACAAGATCGGCGTCGGCGACGAAAACAGACGGGTCTCCCTGAGGACTGGATTGGTAGGGGCTGTTAGGCTGTTCCCAGGGATTTTGCTCCAGGGCGAACGAGCCCACGAGGGGCAGGCCCTCGAATTTCGGCCCTTCGTAGACGGGCTTGGGCGGTGCCTCGGGTACAGGCGTGTTGGATGCCGACGAGCCGGCACTCAGGTCCCAGTTAAACATCCATAGCCCCCCGCCGAGCACGGCCAGAGCCACGGCGGCGGCAGCGGCGAGCAGGTATCCCCCCCGGCCGGCCTTCTGGGCTTTGGTTTCCTTGGCCGGATTCAGAACGTCCGGTGGCGGTGGGATGTCGATCGGCGTGTGATGTTCCTTCACATCGGATTTGATCGTGTCGTAATCATCGAACTTGCTGTCACGCTCACGCTGGGCCTCGACCCGCATCATCTCGGTCAGGCCGTGCAGCCCCGCTGAGCTGTCATCCGGGCCCGCCTGGGGCGTGTCGGGGGCTTTGGGCGACGCGGCGATCGGGGCCGAACCTTCACCCGCTGCGGTAGCGGGCACACGCTTGTAGTGGGCCTGGCCGATCAGGTAACGGTGCCCGCAGGCGGCACACGTTACCGCGGCCCCCACACGCACAAACGGCGTGTTGACCACGGCATGACAAGATGGGCAGGATACTTCGTACACGTTTAGACTCAACACTTTAACAGCCCACATGAATACGAACCAATGCCCCGAGGCCTAAGAGCACCGTGCCCCTATAATGGGTGCGATGACACTGGCGTTACCCATCCTCGACCCCGGGCCTCAGCGCCCAAGCTACGCCCAGGGGCCCAGAGATCTGGGGTCGGTCAGGCTGATGCGGCTATCGGTCACCGATCGATGCAACCTGCGGTGCGTGTATTGCATGCCCGAGGACGGGGTGACATTCTACGACCGCAAAGACCTGCTTTCCGCCGGGCAGATTATTGAGGTCGCCAAAGCCGCCCGTTCGATCGGGGTCAGCCACTTCAAGGTCACCGGGGGCGAGCCGACCGTCCGGGGCGATCTCGTACAGATCGTCGAGGGACTCAAGGCGCTTGGCCCGGATGATCTATCCATGACAACCAACGGCCTGCTGCTGCCCCGGCTGGCCAAACCGCTGAAACGTGCGGGGCTCGATCGGCTGACGATCAGCTGGGACTCGATGCGGCCGGGCGTGTTCGATCAGCTCACCGGCGGGCGGGGCCACAGCCTGGACGACCTTCGCCGAGGGATCCAGGCCGCCGAAGACGCCGGGTTCACCAAGCTGAAATTCAACGTCGTGGTGATCGGGGGGATGAACGACGGCGAGGTCGCGGACTTCGCGAGGCTGACGCTGGATCGTCCGTGGACCGTGAGGTTTATCGAGTACATGCCGCTGGGCGAGAGCAAGCTGCTGATCGACGGGCTGGATACGGCGAACCTGTACACGGTGGACAGCGCACGGGTCGCCAAGCGGATCGAACGGGAGTTGGGGCCGCTGTTGCCGGTGGATCGTTTCGACGAGCCGGGGGTCGGGCCGGCGGACGTGTATTCGCTATCCGGGGCGCTTGGACGGGTGGGGTTCATCTCGGCGATGAGCCGGCCGTTCTGTGAGACCTGCAACCGGCTTAGGCTGACCGCGACCGGGGCGCTACGCGCTTGCCTGTTCGACGGGGGCGAGGTGGATACGCTGCCCGTGCTGAACGACCCGACACCAGACACAAAACGGATCGTCCAGCTGATGGCCCGATGCGTCGCGGAGAAACCGGACACCCATTCCAGCCGCGGCAACCGCGCAATGAACCAGCTCGGCGGGTAACGCCCACACATTCATTATCGAGATTCACACATCCATTCACGGCGGGATGCCCACGCCAGAGTACATCGGCCCTTTGGGCCAACGCGCGGATCTGCGATCCGCCGCTAAACGGCAAGCCTGCGCGGTGCATCTATGGTAAATCTGCTCCGGGCTCAGATCTGCTCAAGCCGACGAATCGCTTCGCGGACACCGAGCTTACGTACGGCCACGAGAGCAGCGACCTGGCTCTGACGGGGCTTGGTCTGCTCGCGTTCCCAGAGGTAGATCGTCTGGGTCGAGACGCCGACGAGGCGGGCGTAATCGGCGGCGGATATCCCCAGCTTCTCGCGGTGGCTACGCAGGCCCTTGGCGCTGAACCGGACGCGTCCGAGATCTTCTTTGGAAGTCTTTACGGTCTTGGACCGCTTACCTTCTTGTGATTCCAGGAACGCAATCCGCCGCTGCTGTTCTTTGGTAATCCGTTTGAGTTCGGCGATGTCGGTTCGGTATTGCGAGACGGCCTTGCGCATCGCGGAGGTCTCGCTGCGGACCTGCTTGCGTGCCAGACGGGCGATCTCAATCTTAAGTACGGTAGCCAGATTGGCCATGATTAGTCACTCCTTGAAATACGATTCTGGCGTGTGGCTTGGGTGCCGATTCATTCGGCCTGTTCTTCGCCGCCGCCGTCCTTGCGCCAGTTGATCTTCGGGGCGTCACCCCAGAGCATCTCCAGGTCGTAGTGGGCGCGGGCCATCGGCTCGAAGAGGTGGACGATCGTGTCGACGTAGTCCAGCACCAGCCATGTGGAGTCCGCATCACGTTCGCTGCCGAAGCGGTCCAGGCCGTACTCCAGCGCCAAATCGCTGACCTGCCCGGCGACACCCTTGATCTGCCGATCACTGGTGCCGGTCGCGATCAGGATGTAATCGGTCAGGTCACTTAGACCACGGACGTCCAGCAGCACCAGGTCCTCGCAATGCAGGCCTGCGAGTAGCTTGGCAGCTTCGACGATGAATTTACGGACCGTCTGCTCACGCTCGCTGCCGGTCGGCGCGGGCTTGGGGCGATCGGTCAGGTGCAGGGCCGCGGCGGTGGGGTCTTCGCGTGGTTCGGGGGGCATGTCGGGAATACCGGGGGTGTACCAATCGATGAAAAAACCCCCGACGGATTCCGCCGGGGGCGAGAGATTATATCAGATACGGCCGTGGGCGTCCGCTTTCACGGATACACCCGTGTCGATCAGCCCAGGCCGATCATCCCGCCGATGACCGGCGAGAATTTCACGATCAACCCGGCGAAGACGACGCTGACGATGCTCACCAGCTTGATGAGGATGTTCAGCGACGGGCCGGAGGTATCTTTGAACGGGTCGCCGACGGTATCGCCGACGACGCCGGCCTTGTGGGCGTCCGAGCCCTTGCCGCCCTGGGCACCGGTCTCGATGAACTTCTTGGCGTTGTCCCAGGCCCCGCCGGCGTTGGCCATGAAGATGGCCATGGCGAAGCCGCAGACCAGCGTCCCGGCGATCAGGCCCATCACCCCGGCCACACCCAGGATCAGCCCGACGACGATCGGGACAATCACCGCCATGCAGGACGGGAAGATCATTTCCTTGAGCGCCCCACTGGTCG
>JAJDCV010000162.1 GCA_029260675.1 Phycisphaeraceae bacterium | reverse complement strand
AACCGGGGTTCACGCGGGAAGGTTCATGGATGAACCGTTGGCTGTGTTAAACGGCCTAGCAAGCAGGAGGCACGATGCGAAGCGCGTCATTTCAATGGTGGTGTTTTAGCACCTTGGTCTTAGTTCTGGTTGGCGGTTGCCAGGAGTTAGGGCTGCCGACGGGCCTGAACGGCTCATCCCAAGTGAGCCCGATCCCAGGGACTCAGACGGATGTGGCTGCGGCCGACACCGAAGCCGAGCTTGCCGCTCAGGCCCAGGCTCACGCCCAGCGCGTGGCCGGTGCGGGGGAGTTGCCGGGTCGAAGCGAGCCACCCCGGGAGATCCTTTGGCGGGACGTGGGTGGATCGGGGGCTGGAAATGTCCAGGCCGATACTGCCCCCGCCCAGTCCGTGGCTGCTGGGGCCCCGTTCAATGGGCTGGCTGATCCGCATGGCGTGGCGTTGACGCCCATGGGTGTGCAGGCAGGTGTCCGCCAGAGCGAGCCGAGCCAGGCGGCTCTGATCGCACCCGTTTCGGCGGACACCGCCGCTTGGGCCCCGCACGTGGAGGCGGATGTCCCTGATGGTCCTTCGCAAGCACAGGCGTACGCACAGCTTCTCCAGACGGTCCGGCATGGGGACGACTCAAACCTGTCCAAGGCGATCACCGCCGCCTCACTCGCGGCCATCGGGACTCACGGCGAACTGGACTGGACGATGCTCGCCCCGTTGTCACCTGTGGACCAGGAGCGGGTTCAAGGCTATTACCGAGCGGTCACCACGTTGCGGGCCGAGTTGCTGGATGGGGGCGGTGAGGTGAACCGTGAGGCGGTCGCGGGCCGACTTGACGAGATGTTCGGCAGCCAGCCGGTGTCGATCCGTACCATCGAGCTTTGCGAAAAGGTGATGGGCTACGGTGTGTATGACGCCTTCCCCGACCACACGTTCGTGGCGGGGCGCGAGCAGAAGGTGATCGTCTACGTGGAGTTGGAAAACTTCAAGCCGGCTAAGCGCGACGGGGGCGACGGGTACGAGGTCCGTCTACGGCAGGAGTTGGAGCTTTATGAATCCAACGGGTTCGAGGTCTGGAGCCACGAGCCGGTTAAGATCACGGACGTGTCGCACAACAAGCGCCGCGATTTTTTTGTAGTCCAACTGGTGACGCTCCCGGCCCAACTGCGGATGGGCCAATACCACCTGAAGGTCCGGGTTTACGACGAGAACGCGGGCACCCGGGACGAGGGCTCGGTCACCATAACGCTGGTGGCCGACGATACACTGGTCAAACGGGCCGACCGGTGAGAGCACAGGTGGGATGCCTGGTGATCGCGTGATCGTGTAACCGTGTAACCGCATGGTCACGGGGCGGTGCGAGCCCGGGACGTGAAACGCCTGCATAACTATTCAAACGAGTGTGCATGCATCAAGCGTGCTTGCTAAAGCATCCTCAATCAAGCTGTGGCGGTTTTCATAACCGCGGGCCGACGGCCCGCGGGGCCCGCCGCGTGTCACGCGGCGGCTACCAAAGATATCTGGACTCGATCCCTACCGCAGCCATTACGCCTGGATTGAGAACACTCGATACCTGTCGCGGGTGCAACGGCCAGCTATCACAGGATCAAATTTAGCCTAAATTTGATCTTGTAGATGTGCGTGCTGCGGGTAAGTGAGTGAGCCTGTGAGTGGGCAAGTGAGTGGGCTTGAGAGTGGGTTTTGGGCGGGTATGTAAGTGGGTGAGTTTGCGGGGGGCGGGGTGGGCGGAGCGTGCTGGGGTTGCATGGTTGTTCGGCTTGGCTACCATGCGGCCATGCGTGTGCTCGCCGACGGTGACCGCTTCGAGAGTCTGATCGAATCGCTGTGTGTTGGGATCAGTCGTGCGATTGCGGGGGGTGGTCAGGGCCGGGGGGCGGGCGGACAAAACCCAAGTATTAATGGTGCGGGTGACGGCTGGGCCCTGGTCGGGGTTCGCAGCCGGGGGGATGTGCTGGCCCAGCGGATCGCGGATCGGCTCAGTGCTGAGCGGTTTGAGGGGCGGATCGGCACGCTGGATATCACGCTATATCGAGACGACCTTTCCGAGATCGGGCCGCAGCCGGTGGTGCGGACGACTGAGATCGATTTCCCGATTGATGGCCTGAACGTGGTGCTGATCGACGATGTCTTGATGACCGGGCGGTCGGTGCGTGCGGCGTTGCAGTCGCTGATGGACCTGGGCCGGCCCCGTCGGGTGTGGCTGGGCGTGCTGGTGGACCGCGGCGGCCGGGAGTTGCCGGTCGCTCCGGATTTTGTCGGCCTTGACCTGACGGACGGGGCGGATGCGGAGCTGGCACCGGGGGCGAAGGTGCAGGTCATGCTGACACCGACCGACGAGAAGGACGCCGTGGTGGTCTTCGATGAGGGCGAAGGGAAGGGGGCGGCCCGTGACTGATACCCCGGCTGGATCAGCCGAATACCACTGGCCGCACCGCCACCTGCTGGGTTTGGAAGACCTGTCGGCCCAAGACATCCGGTTCCTGCTGACGACCGCACTTGGGTTTGACGGCGTATCGACGCGGAGTGTGAAGAAGGTGCCCGCGTTGCGCGGCCGGGTGGTCGTCAATCTCTTCTTCGAGGACTCGACACGCACCCGCGCCAGCTTCAACCTCGCGGCCAGCCGACTCTCCGCGGATGTGCTCGAGATGGCGGGCAAGGGTTCGAGTGTCTCCAAGGGCGAGACCCTGATCGACACCGCGCGGAACATCGAGGCGATGGGGGTGGATGTAATCGTCTGTCGCCATCATCACAGCGGGGCCGCGGCCCACCTGGCGCGGTCGGTGGATTGCTCGGTGATTAATGCCGGGGACGGGCAGCACGAGCACCCGACCCAGGGGCTTCTGGATATTCTGACGATCGCCAAGCGGACCGGCCGGACCGAGTCGTTCGACTTCACCGGTCTGACCGTCGCGATCGTCGGGGACATCACCCACAGCCGGGTCGCGCGTTCGAATGTGTATGGCCTGCTCAAACTCGGGGCACACGTGATTCTGGTCGGCCCGCCGACGCTTCTGCCCGCGGCGTTTGCCGACATGGGTTGCGAGTTATCGAACAGCCTCGACGAGGTGCTGCCGAGGGTCGATGTGGTGAACATGCTGCGTATCCAGTTCGAGCGGCTGACCAGCCAGGCGTTCCCCAGTGTCCGCGAGTACTCGACGCGCTTCGGGCTCAACGCCCAGCGGCTAAGTAGAGCCAAGCCCGACCTGCTGGTGATGCACCCCGGCCCGATGAACCGCGGGGTCGAGATCGATTCCGCCGTCGCCGACGGCCCGAACTCGGCGATCCTCCAGCAGGTCGCCAACGGGCTGAGCGTCCGGATGGCGGCGTTGTTTCTGGTCAGCGGAGTAATGGGGGATGGGGGATAGCGGATGGGGGATGGGGAATGGGTGGTCGTTGGCGCTGACCTAGTCTCCATATGCGGTAATGTGTCTGTCTATCGTAAGGTCTAACCAGATAGCAGCCGTCAACAGAATTTCGCAATCCTCTATCCGCCATCTACCACCCCCAATTCCCCCTCGATCTGGTATAACTGACCGATGGGAACGTCCGTGGACAGCTCTGTTGGCCTTTTGTTGATCATTTCCGGCCCGTCCGGGGTCGGCAAGACTACGATTACACACCGGGTCCGGGTCCGTCTGGGCGCGGTTTTCAGCGTTTCGATGACTACACGCCCGATCACCCAGGAAGACACCGACGGGGTGGATTACCACTTTGTCGATGAGACCACATTCAAATTACACCGCGATGCCGGCAAGCTTCTGGAGTGGGCCAAGGTTTTCGGGAACTACTACGGCACCCCCCGCCGGCCGGTCGAGGAGAACCTGGACAATGGCCGGCTGATGATCCTGGAGATCGATGTCGAGGGTGCGATCCAGATCAAGAAAAACATGCCGGACTGCTTCTCGTTGTTCATCGAGCCGCCCAGCGAAGAGGCGCTGCTGCAACGGCTGCGTCGGCGTCAGCGCGAGGATGAGCAGACGATCCGTGGCCGATTCGCACGGGCCAAGCACGAGATCGATCGCGCCCGGGACTGCGGGGTGTATGACGCCTTCATCGTGAATGACGACCTGGATACCGCGGTGGATCAGGCCGTGCAGGCCGTCGCGGATGAGTTGGAACGCAGGCGGAAGAGTTAGGCACGAGAGTTGGACCGTCCGTAGCTTATTGAGCGTCTATTCGCCCGTTGACCCCTTCCCGATTATCCTTAACGCATGAACGCGGCTGTCTTCCTAGATCGCGATAACACGCTCATCCACAACGACGGGGATCTGGGTGACCCGGCGAAGGTGCGTCTGATGCAGGGCGCGGCGACGGCGGTGGCGTCGTTGTGTGGGCTGGGCTACAAGGTCGTGGTGATTACCAACCAGGGCGGTGTGGCGCGGGGACGATACACCGAAGACGACGTCAAGGCGGTGCACGACCGTCTTAGCGAGATGCTTGCCGCGGGTGCGAACGGGGCGAAGATCGATCGTTATTACTACTGCCCGTACCACCCCGAAGGCACGGTCAGCCAATACCGCAAGGAACACCCCAACCGGAAGCCCTCGCCGGGGATGCTTCAGGAGGCGGCCCGCGAGCTTGGGATGGACCTGTCGCAGAGCTGGACGATCGGGGACCAGGTGCGCGACGTGCAAGCGGGGTTGGCGGCGGGCACCCGTGCGATCCTGTTGCGTCTGGATGCCGATCGGCTTAAGCCCTTCGATCCACGCGAGCACCCGGGGCTAGCTGGCACGTCGGGGGATTCAGGCGAACACAAAGCCACACCGGACTTCTACGCCCGCAACCTGGTCGAGGCGGTGCGGATCGTGGCCCAGCAACGCAAACCCGAGACCAGTGAGCAGATCCATCGTGGCGGCCCACCACAACGTAAGTGGGATGCCGCCGCGGTGGCGAAGCTGCAGCGTGAAAAGCAGCAGCCCGGCGGGATAGTTCCCGATGCGAGCAACCCCGGTGCAGGATCAGGCAGTTCGTCCACCGGCTCAAGCGATGTCGGGATCGCGACCCAATCGGAGCCCAAGCCGTTTAGGCCCTGGAACGTGCCCGTCGCTGAGTTGGATGATCAGGAAGAAGCGGGTCCGCCGGTAACCAAGACCGAGCCGGTCGCGACACCGACCGCCCCGGCGACACAACAAGCCGAGATCGTCAAGCCGATGCCCGCGCCTCAGGCGTCACCTGCCGAGGACGAGAAGACCCTGCGGATGATCCTCCAGGAACTGCGGAACCAGCGCGGCACCGGCATGGATTTTTCGTACACACGGATCATGGCGATCGTGCTGCAGACCGTGGCGGGTGCCTGCCTGCTCGGGGCGTTGTGGCTTGGCTCGGCGGACAGCGGCTTGTTTATGCGGCTGATCGGATCGGCGGTGGTCATTCAGCTCTCCGCCATCGCGGCGATCTTGTGGGACCGTTGACACGCAGACGATCGTGCCTGGTGGCCGGGTAATCGGGGAAAGCTGGGGGGTGCCGGGGGGAAACATTATCCATGCGAGCGTGACGCTCTGGCCAATCGAGTTCACACGCGACGGATGTTTGGCAGTAAGCTATCACGACATAAGATAAAATATAAATTATATATCATTATATGATTGAAAGGTTAGCATAGTCCACATCTACAGCCGCGCGAATCTATCTGCCGCATGAATCAATGCTGGGCCGCGACGGGATGGATTGATCGGCGGATGTGGGACGCTGGTATACTTTGGCGGATGCCCGAGGAGTCCCCCGTCGTCGATGCCCGCCGGCTACTGGTCGTGATGCCGACCTGGCTGGGCGATTGTGTGATGGCGATGCCCACGCTGCGTGCGCTGCGGGCGTTGTACCCGGACGCCCACATCACGGCCCTGGTCGGGGCGATGGTCCGGCCGATCATCGACCCGAACCCCTGGATCAACCGCACCGTTACGGTCCGTGGCAAGCGGCGTGGCAAGCACGACGGCCGGCGGGGCGGGCCGATCCGTCTGGCGGCGAGGTTGGCGGCGGGCAACTTCGATACCGCGGTCATCCTGCCGAACAGCTTCCGTAGCGCGCTGGTGACCGCGATGGCGAAGATCCCCCGGCGGGT
>JAJDCV010000161.1 GCA_029260675.1 Phycisphaeraceae bacterium | reverse complement strand
TGCGATCGCGCTCTCTGTTAGTTCCCGGTCAGCCTCCCCGATCGGCACACCCAGCAAATCATAAAACTGCTCGGCGATCTGCCCAAGTGTCTCGTCGCGTTCGCTGCGCGACAAACCCGAACGGGCCAGCAGCAGGTCGGTCCTCTCCAGGTAGCCACCCAAGGCCTTACGGGCATCGTAGATTTCCGACTGCATGTTTATGTCTGGGTTCATGGATTGTCCCCCTGTTGGATGAGTTGGGTAAGACTCTCATTGGTGGTCTGCCAGAGCGTAAGCATCTGCCCCAGCCGTTTTCGACCGGCGGGGGTCAACCGGTAGTAGCGGCGCGGTGGGCCCTGCGGCGAGGGGCCGCTGCGGACGGTCAGGTAGCCTGCCCGGGTCAGCCTCGCCAGCAGCGGATAAACCGTCGGCTCATTGAGATTCAGCCCCGGGAACGCGTTGATGCGTTGAAGCAGTTGATAGCCGTAGGCCTCGCCGGCTTTCAGGGCGGCCAGCACGGCCAGTTCGACCAACCCCTTGCGTAATTGAGCGGTCCAGGCGGTATCCATCATCTACCTCATGTTATGCTACATCATAATACGATATAGCAGGGAGTCAAGGCCTCCGTGGTGTTGCAAGGCACTTTCGGGTGTGAAAGCTCCCACTCGCCGGCCAAGTGGTTGGGGCTGGGGCGGAATATTTGCCCAGGGGTAGGTGTTTAATCCGTATGCCCTTAGAATCTCCCGCCGTGACGCAGAGCATCCCGCTACCCCAGGCCCTGGCACCCGATGCCGATTCGTTCGCCGACCGTCTCGCGGCGGATGGGCAGACGCTGTCCCGCCGGGCGATCACGACGGTGCAGATCAATGTCGGGAAGATGTGCAACCTGGCGTGTCACCACTGCCACGTCGAGGCCGGGCCCAACCGCCTGGAGATCATGACCTGGGCCACGATGCAGAAGATCGTCGGCTGGCTTAGGCAATACAAAGACGAGTTGGGCATCCAGGTCGTCGACCTGACCGGCGGGGCCCCGGAGATGAACCCGAACTTCCGCGAGTTGGTCGTGGCCATCCGGGCGCTTGGCCTGCACGTGATCGACCGCTGCAACCTGACGATCCTGTTGGAGCCGGGCTACGAAGATATGCCGGCGTTCCTGGCCAAGCACAAAGTCGAGGTCTCCGCGAGCCTGCCGTGCTACCTCGGCGATAACGTCGACAAGCAGCGCGGCAACGGTGTGTTCGACGGATCGATCAAGGCCCTGCAACAGCTCAACGCCCTGGGCTACGGCCAGGAAGGCACCGACCTGCGGCTGGACCTGGTCTACAACCCCATCGACTACGGCCTGCCCCCGGCGCAAGCCCCGCTCGAAGCCGACTACAAGAAATACCTCCACGATCACTTCGGGATCGAGTTCAACAAGCTCTGGACGATCACCAACATGCCCATCAAACGCTTCGAGCACGCGCTGAAGCGCGACGGGCAGTACGAGGCCTACATGGGCAAGCTCACCGCCGCGCACAACAGCGCGAACGTCGATGCGGTGATGTGTCACAGCCTGGTCAGCATCGGCTGGCGCGGCAGCGTCTACGACTGCGACTTCAACCAGATGCTCCAGATGCCGATCGACGGCCCCCCCGGAAGTGAAGGCGCCCCCGGAAGCATTGAAGAGCACGTTGTCGAGGCCGAGAGCAAGAAACTCTGGGACTACACCCCCGACGAGCTGATCGGCCGACCGATCCAGACCGCCTCCCACTGCTTCGGCTGCACCGCCGGCGCAGGGTCAAGCTGCACCGGCGCGCTTGGGTGATTAGGCACGGGATCGTAAACACAGCATTGTGATTTATCCCTCAGCCCCCGGCTCTGCCGGGGGATACGCACGTCTACTGAAACCACACCAATCCCCCGGCCAAGCCGGGGGCTGTGGGGCGGAATTAAATTTAAACCGTGTATGCCGAAAATTGTTACGGCAACACTTCCGTATGACGCGCGCCCGCCGGCGACACGTTGTGATACGCATCGACCGTTGGGGCGTCCAGGGTCGTAACTTGTCCGTTGGGCCAGCGGATGTCGATCTTGTCGATACTTGTGGTGCTGCCTAACCCAAAGGGCAGGATCGGGGCGTGTTGGGCGCTGTAGGAGTCGCCGCTGAGCGCGGTGTTGGTCCGTACACCAATAGCGGTGGTGACGGTGACTTTCGCGCCCAGTGGTGAGATGCCCGGTGCGCCGGTAAGCCGGACACCGACCCAATGGCGGTCGGTTTGATCGGCTTGGTTGCGCAGCAGGTGCAGCTTGTAGCTCGCCGCGTCGGTCAGCGAGTTGCGGGTCATCACAAGCAGGTCGACCCGGCCGTCGTTATCGAAATCGTGCGCCACGACCGCACGGCTGTCCTGCTCCAGGGCGACGTCCATCATGAACGCGGCGTTGGTGAAGCCCCGCCCCGCGCGGCTGAGGAACAGGTGGTTGTGCTCGAAGCCGTTCCAGGAAAGCCCGGCATCGGAAAAATCCTTCAGCTCGTCGGCGAAGACGTTGAACTGCGCCGGGTCTTCCTTGGAGTCGCCGGAGTAGATGTCGTGACACCAGAAGCGTGTGCAGTAGTCCTTGGCGCTTAGGCCGGACTTGTTGCCGTTGGCGATGTAGATATCCGGGTGCCCGTCGTTGTTGAAGTCGGCGGACGCGACGCCCCAGGACCAGCCCGAGCGAGCGACCTGGTCGCGGAAGCCCGGCTCGACGAATTGCCCGGCGGACTGTCCTAGATACATCCGGTTGCCGTAGGCGACGACCAGCCGTTGGTCGTTGTGGTCAGCAAGGTCCGGGTGTTCCAGCCCCATCTGCGAGAGCCGGCGTGCCGTGGTCGATGCCATCCCGGTGACGTAGAAGTCCAGCGCCCCGTCGGAATCGAAGTCGTCGAAGGTCAGGCCCATCCCGAAGTTGGTGGGGACATCCATCGCGGAGTTAGTGACGTCGGTGAAGGTGCCCGACCCGTCGTTGTAAAAGAGGTCCGCCCCGGCGAAGTCCGAGACGACCAGCAGGTCCAGATCGCCGTCGTCATCGAGATCAACAAACGAGGAACGGAAGGCCCGGCGGAAGCGTTTTTCTTCCAGGCCCGAGCCGGCGGTTGCGTCATCGAACGTGCCGTCGCCCTGGTTGATAAGCAGGTAGCCGGGGTAGCCGTCGTTGGCGTCGTAGTAGGGGGTGGGGAAGTTTCCGCCGGCGTAGGCGGCCTTGTACTGGCTGGCCCAGACATCCAGGTCGCCGTCGGCGTCGATATCCCCGACCGCCATCCCGGACGGCAGGACCAGTGGCAGCTGCTTGGGGTCGATGGCGATCGTAGCCGGGGTGTTGAATTGGCCGTTACGGTCGCGTTGATAGAGGAACAGCCCGTACCGGCTGGGCGAATCCTTGCCAGCGTAGTTGGTCCCCGCCACGAGGTAGTCCACCGACCCGTCCCCGGTGAAGTCGGCCAGGACGGCCTCGGAGATCAGCTTGACCGGGTGCTCGACAAGCTTGCGTCGGCTGAACTGCCCGTCGCCGCGGTTGAAGAAGACCTCGTTGCCGTTGGGATAGACCAGGTCGATCCGCCCGTCGCCATCCAGATCGTGTGCGAGGATGTCGTCGTGCCCGACGCCGAAAGGCACCTTGCCCAGGTCTGTCTGTTGGAAGATCGGTTCGCCGGTACGGGAAAGCAGGCTCAACCCGGTGGCGTCGATCGACTCCGGCAGGTGCTTGCCGTCGGTGTTCAGACGATCCGTCCAGACGATGTGGATCGGCCCGGTGACGCTCATCCGCCGGTCTGTGTCGGCGTGGGTCAGGTCGATCGTGATGTTGAACGTGGAGACACGCCGGCCTTGGGCATCGGTGCTGAATGTCGCGTGGTGCCACTCGCTCTGCGCTACGCGGTAGCCCGCATCAAACACCCGGTCGACCAGTTCACCCCACTGCGCGTGATTAAGCGCCTGGGCGTCATGATCGAGTGAGGACTTGGCCACGCCTTCGATCAGAGGCTGCGGTTCGCCGGGCTGCCCGAGGGTGATCTGGCCGAACTCAAACGCGGAGAACACGCCGGGCTTGTGCCCGCTTAGCCGAAGGTCATCCCAGAGCTTGACGAAGGTCTCCTCGTATGCCTGGGCCAGGCGCTCCTCCGACCAGATCGTCTTGTCCTGTTCTTTGCGCTGGCGGGTCAGTTTTCGGTAGCGTTCGCGTAGCTCCTGCATCGACTCGCCGGGGGTGGGTAAGGCTTGCGGCTGCGGCCCGGACAGCGCGTCCAAGGCGTTGCCGAGGTTGACCTCAATCTTCGGCCCGGCCGAGGCGTCGGGCTCGGGGGCGTCCTGTCCGGGGGTGTTTTGTCCGGGGGCGGGCTCCTCGGCCAGGGAGGTTGCCGGCATGGCGATCAGTAAGATGGCGATCAGCAGAGAGGTGGCCCGATCCATGGGAGGCTCCTGGTTTGACATGAGGGGTCGTCGTTTGGCCCGGATTATAACGACGGTTCATTCTCGGGGATAACCCATAAGACAACGCGGGCCAATCATTCCAACCGGCTACGACCCGCCCACCATAAAATAAAATTTAGCCTAAATATTATCTTGTTACGGAGGGGCCATGGCCATCATCCTGTCTTTACAGCACATCCGACCGTCCCGCCTGCGAGCCGGGCGGGGCTTGTGTGGCGGGGGGATGCGGCTATCCTTTGTGGCTCGGATGTGGCCCGACCCCCGGGTCCCCCCGGGTTTCCCCCGGGTTTCCCTGGATTTTCCGTTGTGTTGGAGGTCGTCTGTCTTGAGTGGTCGTTTTCAATTAGGTCAGCGGGTCAGCGGCGTGCTCCTGCACCCGACCTCTCTGCCGGGGCCCCACGGCTGCGGAGACCTGGGCAAGCAGGCCTACCGCTTTGCCGACTTCCTCGCCGACGCCGGGCAGCGTGCCTGGCAGATGCTCCCGATCGGCCCGTCCGACCGGCACGGCTGCCCGTATAGCGCCTACTCCACCTTCGCCGGCGACCCGATCCTCATCAGCCTCCAAAAACTCCACGAAGACGGCCTGCTTTCACGCGCCGACATCGCCACTACGAAGAATAAAAATCAAAAGAGCGTGGACTACCCAAGCACACGCAAGTTCCGCGACGCCCGATTGCGGCTGGCATTCGACCGATTCATGGCAAAGCCCGCACGTTCGCGCGGGGCGCTGGACCGCTTCCGCGATCGACACAAAGACTGGCTGGACGACTGGTCCCTATTCTGCGCTCTGCGGAAAGCCCACCGTGGCCAGCATTGGTGGAAGTGGGGGCCCGGCCTGCGCCAACGCAAGAAACGCGACCTGGACCGCGCACGCAGCGAGCTGTCCGATGAGATCGCGTTCCATGCGTTCGTGCAGTTCCAGTTCGACCGGCAGTGGTCGGCGATGAAGAAGTATTGTGCCCAGAAAGGTATCGGGCTGATCGGCGACATCCCGATCTTCGTGGCGCACGAGAGCTGTGACGTCTGGGCCCGCCCGGAGCTGTTCCGTCTGAAGAAAAGCGGTATGCCGGCCGTCGTGTCGGGCGCTGCGCCGGACGCCTTCAGCAAGACAGGCCAGCTCTGGAAGCACCCGCTGTACGACTGGCGCAGGCACAAGGCCGAGGGCTATGCCTGGTGGGTCAGCCGGTTCCGCCACTGCCTCACGCAGTTCGACGCCGCGCGGATCGACCACTTCCTGGGGTTCTGCCGGTACTGGGAGATCCCCGCGGGTGACCGCACCGCCGTGCGCGGCAAGTGGCGCAAGGGCCCGGGTGCCGACCTGTTTGTCGCGCTCAAGCGTAAGCTGGGCAGCGTCCCGATCATCGCCGAGGACCTGGGGCTGCTGACACCGCAGGCCGAGGCCCTGCGCGACCGCTTCGCCTTCCCCGGGATGCGCGTGTTGCAAAGCGGTTTCGGCAAGGAAGACAGCTACCACGCCCCGCACAACTATCCGACCCAGTGCGTGGTCTACACCGGGACCCACGACAACGACACCGCACGCGGCTGGTTCACCCAGGCCCAGCGGAAATCCCGTAACGGCCAGCTCAGCGAACGCCAGCGCGCCCTGCTCTACACCGACGGCACGCCCAAGACGATCCACTGGGACCTGATCCGCCTGGCATTGAGTGCCGTCGCGGATACGACTATCTTCCCCGTGCAGGATCTGCTGGGCCTGGGCAACGAAGCCCGGATGAACCTCCCGGGCACGATCCGGGGCAACTGGCAGTGGCGCGTCCAACCGGGCCAACTGTCCAAGGGCCTGGCCAAGCGGCTCGGCGCCGAGACCGAGCTGTTCGGCCGAGACTGAATACCGCTACACGCACACCGACCGCGTCTTCAAGACCACACACCGCCAACCTTTTTCATACGGAACCGACCGATGGGTATATCAGCCACGAAGACTAAGCGACACAATATAGTTAAACCGGTTAACGTCACCGAGAGGCTCCGCGCGTTGGCGATGAACCTGCGCTGGACCTGGGACGCCGACACCCAGCGACTGTTTGCTTCGCTTGAGCCGGCGCTCTGGGAATCGACCGGGCGCAACCCGCTTGCCGTCATCGCGCAGCTCCCCGCTCACCGTGTCGACCAGCTCGCTAACGATGCCGACTTCCTGGCGCGTCTGAACGCACGCGAAAAAGAGCTGGCGGCCTACCTGCGTGCCAAGTCCTGGTTCGCGCGCTCTACCAACGCTAAACAGAAGCGGATGCGTGTCGCCTACTTCTGCGCCGAGTTCGCGATCCACGAGAGCCTGCCCATCTACTCCGGTGGCCTGGGTGTGCTTGCCGGCGATCATCTCAAGAGCGCATCGGACATCGGCACGCCGCTCACCGCGGTCGGGCTGCTCTACCGCCACGGCTACTACCGCCAGGAGATCAACCCCGACGGGTCCACCCTCGCGGTGTATCCAAAGTACGACTTCAGCCAACTCGCAGTCACCGACACCGGGAAGACTTTCTCCCTCAAGATGGCGACACGCAAGATCAAGGTTAAGGTCTGGCGTGCCGACGTCGGGCGGGTCGCGCTGTACCTGATGGACACCGATCTCCCCGTGAACAAACCCGCCGACCGCAAGATCACACACCACCTCTACGGCGGCAACGACGAGACACGTATCCGCCAGGAAGTCCTGCTCGGCGTCGGAGGGCTGATGGCGCTGGATAAACTCAACATCAAGCCCACCGTCTGCCACCTCAACGAGGGCCACGCCTCCTTCTGCGGGCTCTCACGTGTCGTCAACCTGCTCAAGCAGGGCAAGAAGCACGACAAGGCGATCGACATCGTCCGTCGGTCCAGCGTGTTTACGACCCACACCCCGGTCCCCGCGGGACACGACCGTTTCACCCCCGCGCTGACACGCAAGTACATCAAGCCATTGTTAAAGGGCTCGAAGCTGAAGATGGCCGAGGTTATGGAATTGGGCAGCGAAGACCCGGGCAACAAGAAGATGCCGATGTGCATGACCGCGCTGGCGCTGCGTCTAAGCCAACGCGCCAACGGCGTCGCCAAGCTCCACGGCGAGGTCTCCCGCGAGATGTGGCAGAGCCTGTTCGACGTCAAGAAAACCAGCGACGTCCCGATCGGACACGTCACCAACGGCGTGCACTGGCAGACATGGTTGTCCCCCGAAGCACAGCCCTTCTACAAGAAACACATCAAGCCTAAGATCAACGGTGCGGGCGCGTTCGACGATCCCTGGAAAAACGTGGACAAGGTTCCTGCCGCCGAGCTCTGGTCATTACGCAACACCCTGCGTCGCAGGCTGGTCCGCTTCGCGCGTCAACGCCTGGTCGAGCAGGCCGTACGCCACGGCGGGGATGCGCAGGCCATCATCAACGCGGAGAACATGCTCCACGACGACGTCCTGACCATCGGGTTCGCACGACGTTTCGCCACCTACAAACGCGCTCCGCTGATCTTCCGTGACGCTAAGCGTCTGATCAAGATCCTCAACGACGCCAAGCGGCCGGTGCAGTTGATCTTCGCCGGCAAAGCACACCCGGCCGACAAGGACGGGCAGGCCTTCCTCCAGCAGATCGTCAAGCACTCCAAGAAGCCCGGGTTCCGTGGCAAGGTTGCGGTGATCGAGAACTACGACATGCAGGTCGGGCGGATGCTTACCAGCGGCAGCGACATCTGGCTGAACAACCCCCTGCGCCCGATGGAAGCCTCCGGCACCAGCGGGATGAAGCCGCCATTGCACGGCGGGGTCAACCTCTCCGTCCTCGACGGCTGGTGGCCCGAGGGATACAACAAGCGCAACGGCTTCGCGATTGGCGACGGCCGGGAATTCACCAGCCGACGCAAGCAGGACGACTACGACGCCGACTGCCTCTACACCTTGATCGAGAAGACTATCCTCCCCAGCTTCTACACCCGAAGCCGCGCCGGCCTGCCCACACGCTGGTGCAAAGTCATGGCCAACTCCATGAAGACCGTCCCCGGCACCTTCAACACCAACCGCATGGTCGGCGAATACACACAGCAGTATTACCTGCCGGCGCATGAAGGGTAGGTTAGGGATTAGGGTTTAAGGGTTGGGGATCAGCGCGAAGCGCCGCGACTTGTCGCGTCGGTTATTTCTTGACTCCAACAAATAGAGTCCAAGGCTCATCCGCCCCCGCGTCCCCCGCATCGTGACGTGCATCAAACCCCGCGTCTTCTATCCACGCCAACCACTGATCATTGGAAAACAACCCGCAGGTGTGGCGATCCTCGACCAACTCGACCGCGCGCGTGTTCATGTCCCGGATCAGGTACAGCAGGATCATCTCGAACGTATCATCCATCGGGTCGGGATCGTGGACGTAGGTGAAGTAGGTCAGCTCCTGGCTGTCGGTCGTCGTGCCGTCGTCGGCGACCTCGCCGTCGATGAACGTTTCACGGGTGTAGGTCGGTGCGATCACGCACAAACCGCCGGGCTCAAGGTGGGCGGCTGCGGTCTCCAAGGCCTGACGCACTTCGGCCTCGCTGACCATGTAATCAATCGCGTCGTGGATGAACACCGCGTCGAACTTCCTGTCCAGCCGGACCGTTCGCATGTCCCCGACGAGTGTTTCGGCCTGCGGCACAAGCTCCCGGCAGTTCTCAAGCATCGGCTCGGACAGGTCCACCGCGGTGCAATCATACGCATCTATCAGGTGGACCAGCGTGTGCCCGCCACCTGCGCCCAATTCAAGCACACTGCGTCGCTGATCGTGCGAACCCTCGAAGTGTTTCTCGATCAACCCGCGCAGCACCGACGACTCGGCCGTGTAATGATCCGGCGGGCTGAGGATCGGCCAGAGGTAGGCTAGGTCGTCGTAGAGCCGGGGCGTGGTCATGCGGCCATCATAGCGATTGCACAACGGGATTGAATCACGCTGGATTGGATTCAGTGGGAAAGACGTTTCACCGCAGAGGACGCTGATCAGAACAAGGCCAGGGATGTGGACAGGATGACAGGATTTACAGGATCAGGCATACGGCACCCAACTTGCAGTTCTTATCCCGCCGATCCTGGCATCCTGTCAAACGCCTTTCTCTGTGCCTTAATTGCGGTCAATTCAATCTCATTTGATTCGTGCGTCATATACCTCCGCCGCGATCATCCAGGTCACCGCTTCGCTGACCACCCCCGACACCGGGCCCAGGGGTGTGTCGTAGTCTTTGACGCGCACTACGCCGTCACCGTATGGGGCCCACAGATCGATCAGCACTTCGTCGCGCATCAAGTCGCCTGGTTGCGTGTTGTGCCCGTTGACGACCCACGATACCCCGCGCCCGGCTTGGCGTAATAGCTCCGGCTCACCCCATTCATGTGAACCGGCCGTCTCACTCAGGCCGACCGCGATCACGAAGTCGTTTTTACCCGGGACGGCAAGCCGAGGATCCGATCCGTCATGATTCAGTGCGGTGAACAGTCCCGGGTCGGATATGAGCCGCCCGCCGACGTGGTATGGGAGGTAACGTCCGCCTGCCCGAAGCCAGACCGTCCCGCCGACCGAGAGCGTGCGCTCCGCGCGGTGGGCCGTCCGCGCCAGGTCGCGCCACGACGCCGTCCCGATGTCACGCAGCACATCACGCAAGCCAACCAGGTAGTCGAGCCCCAATCTTCCGGGGGAGATCGGGTCCAGCCAGCGGTCGTGGTGGAATCGTTGTGAGCCGTAGCGCAGCCAACGCCGCCTGCGTGTGTCGATCTCGAAGCTCTGGCGGACGACCGGCACCCGATCTAATCGGGTACACGCCGCGAACAGTTCACACTGGTACGCCCACGCCACCGCCGCGTTCAGCACGGTCGCCATCGGCACGGCCGTTCGGCCAAGCTCATCTTGGGGCAGGTCATCGTGCGCAGGGGCAGCGTTGTTCAGGAAGGCTGTGCAGGTTTGTTCCGTCAGGTCTTGCAACCCGAAGCGTTTGATCTGTTCCGCTGACCCGATCCCGATGACCACCGACCCCGCGGCCTTGAGTCGGTCGGCCTCGTCAAATTGCCTGACCAGCAGCGCCCGGACATCGCGTTGTTCCGCTCCCGGTAGCCCGAAGACATAAACAATCACATCCCCAGAATCTCCCGCCCGCCCGTCGTATCCCATCAACGCACCGGCACGGTTACTCAATTCGTTAGCCAGCCCCGCGTCACCACGGACCCCGAACCCCCGGTTCCCTCGGCCCGC
>JAJDCV010000160.1 GCA_029260675.1 Phycisphaeraceae bacterium | reverse complement strand
GGGGGTGAAAGCGACGAAGCCGAAGTCGGTGTAGACGCGTCCGCCGGGGTTGCCGGGGTCACATTTTTCGATGCCTTGCTCGGCGCAGAAGTTGCAGATCTCGAAGGCGGCGATGACGGTGGCGTTGTTTTGTTTGGCGATGGGGAGTGTGTCGCCGAAGTGGTCTTCGTGGCCGTGGGTCAGGGCGATGTAGTCGCAGGTGATATCGTCGGGTTTGTGTTTAGCCAGTGGGTTGCCGGTGAGGAACGGGTCGACGGCGAGTGTGTGTGTGCCATCGGTGAAGAGGAAGCCGGAGTGGCCGAGGTAGGTGATGGTCAGCGGCATGAGGTGTCTCCTATTGAGAAGAACAGCGCCCTTTCCACGATGATACCCCGACGTGACGGAATAGGGGAGGGCATCCGCACCCCGCTTTGGTCTCGCGTGTGTACGTCGCCTCGTCGCCCATCGCCCACGCCTCTGTTTAGTCCAGTAGCAAGACCTAACGACGATACTTCCAGGATCATATTTAACTTAAATATCTTCTCAAGTACGCGAGATCAAAATGGAATCGGTAACAGACGGGAGGCAGGAAATCCGCTTGCGGTTGGATTTTTTTCACTGCCTGGCGGGTTGGTCCTTGGTAGGGCCCGAAGTGCCCCGAATCCTGGGCGGATACGCGCGAGAAAGTGCGGGATTGGCCGGAATCGCGCGAACCATCTAGCATACCCGTCGTATAGGGTAAGACCCGTTATCCGCGCGTCTTAAACAAGCAAGGGTTATTGGACCGAAGGACCTCAAACGCATGGCCCACGACTATCTGAAGGAAGGCCTGGAACTGGACACGAAAGCCGGTCGGGTCACACTCGAGATCAAAGCGACGCTCCTGGGTGGCACGCTGTTGATCTGCGCCCTGATCGCCAAACTGACTTTTGACAGCGAAGATCCCTCGCGCCTGCTGGCGGGGCTGGCGACGATCCTGCTGGGGACGCCGTTGGTCTGGGTTGCGCTTAAAGACTTATGGCGTGGGCACATGCACATGAACGAGCTGGTCGCCCTGGCTGTGCTCGCCGCGTTTGCCAAGGGCTGGTACATTGAGGCGGGGTTCATCGCCTTTTTCATGATCCTGGCGGTGCTGATCGAAAACCGTACCGCTTTGGGTGCCCAGCGAGACATCGAGGCGCTGGTCCGGATCACGCCAACCAAAGCCCATAAACTCGACAATGGGCAGGAAACCGAGGTCGAGGCCCTTGATCTGATCCCCGGCGACGTCGTCCGCGTCCGGCCGGGCGACAACATCCCCGCCGATGGCATCGTGGCCTCCGGCGGCTCCACGGTGAATCAGGCCAATATCACCGGCGAATCACTGCCGGTGGACAAGGTCGAGGGCGATGAGGTCTTCGGCGGGACGATCAACCTCACCGGGTCGATGGATATTGAGGTTACTAAAGCCGGTGAAGACACGACTTTAGGCCGCGTCAAGGACATGATCCAGGAGGCGGAGCGGACCAAGATCCCGCTGATGCGGATGATCGATCACTACGCCGGGTGGTACACGCCGACGGTGGTGATGCTGGTGTTCATCGTCTGGTTCTACACCGCGCAGACCAACCCGGAGGCTGCGGCCTACCGGGCGATCTCCATGCTGGTGGTCGCCTGTCCTTGCCCGCTGATCCTGGCGACGCCGACCGCGATGGTCGCGGGGCTCTCCGCGGCGGCTCGGCTGGGCGTGCTGGTGAAGAACGTCGAGGTCCTGGAAGGGGCCCGCAACCTCACGGCAATGGTCTTCGATAAGACCGGCACCCTGACCACGGGCAAGCTGGAAGTCACCCGCTTGGCGCCATCTGAGGGTGTGGAAGGGGCGGACCTGCTGCTGGCGGCGGCGTCTGCTGAACAGCGTTCAAGGCACCCGGTCGCGAGGGCGGTGTTCGAGGTCGCCCGCAAGGCCAAGCTGCATCTGCCCGAGCCCAGTGAGTTCCACGAAGAGGCCGGCAAAGGCGTGCGTGCCCAGGTTGATGGGCAGAAGATCCTGGTCGGCCGGGGCAACTGGATCACCCAGGAACAGCCGGATGAACAGGTGCGGTCCCAGGTCGAGATGGCGATGGCGGACCCGGAGGCCGAGGGGCTTTCGACGCTGTTCGTGGTCCGAAACGGTCAGCTGCTGGGCTGGCTGGGGATGGCGGACAACACCCGCCCGCAGGCCGCCGGCGCGATCGACAGCCTCCGAGAGATGGGGCTGAAACGGCTGATCATCGTCACCGGTGACCGCGAATCGGTCGCCAAGCGGATCGCTGCGCAGATGCACACCGAGTACCGTGCCGAGGTGCTGCCGCATCAGAAGCTTGAGATGGTGGACGACCTGAAGTCGCGTGGCCACCGTGTCGCGGTGATCGGTGACGGCGTAAACGACGCGCCGGCGCTCAAGGCCGGGGACATCTCGATCGCGATGGGTGCCGCCGGCTCGGACGTGGCGATCCAGTCCGCCAGCATCGCGCTGATGAATAACAACCTCAACCGTATCCCGTTCCTGGTCGGCTTATCCCGTCAGACCAGCCGGGTGATCAAACAGAACATGGCGATCGGCGGGGGGTTCATCGTGCTGTTCCTGCTGTTCGCGGGCATCGGGCTGATCGCGCCGGTCATCGCGGCGATCCTGCACGTGGTCAGCTCGTTGATCGTGGTCTTCAACTCGGCCCGGCTGGTCCGCGCAGGCGAGGACATCGAGCTGCAGGAACACCAGGAGCTCGAGGCCACCACACAGTCACAAGCACCGACTCATGATGATGCGCCCGGCCATGCCGCGGCCGCGCCGGCTTAGGTCTTTGTGGCCTTAGTTTTGTTCAGGACCCGGAACCTCACCTGTGCCCACCCGCGTTAGCCTCGAATAACGATCACGGAAAACCAGACACCATAACGTGCTGAGCGTAACCCCGAACATCCCGATTGAACCGACCCCGTGTTCCTTAGCCGACCTCGCGGTTTTGGAACAGGGCGATCGCGATCGCGATCACGGCAACGATCTGCAACACGGCGTAGCCCGAGACCAGGCCGAACAGCCCCGCGGTGACCGGGGTGCCCTGCGTGATCGCGTCGGCGGTCCAGAAGAACTGCAGGTTGGGGATGACCATATAGATCAGCTTGGCGGCGGTGTAGATCACCTTCTGGTACAGGGCGATTTCCGCGTGGAGGATGACCGAGAGAATGTGGTAGTAGTCCATCCCGGCGGGGATCGACAGCCGCATGTTCACCATCTGGCTCAACGAATTACTCGCCAGGCCCAGCATGAAAACGCCGAAGCAGATCAGCAGGGTCATCACCTGGCCCAGCCGAGTGCTCGCCGCGACCGCGACGCCGGTCAGCACCAATACCGCCTGGAAGACCAGCCCCAGGCCGACGGCGACCTGCGCCAGTTCGCCATCATGCACGGTGAAATCCGTCAGGGGCGATTGCAGGCCCCACTTCTTGTCGATCAAAAGCACCATCACGAAAGCCAGCGTCTGAGTGATCAGCAGGCAGACGGTGAAGGTCGAGGAGAACACCCGGCCGTAGAGGTAGTTGGCGGCGGTCGCCACGATCAGCGCCACCAGCACCCCACCGAAGCCGAAGAGGATCACGGGCATATCGAAGTGGTCGCTGGCGGTGGACATCACCCGGTGCCGGATGGTCAGCGCCAGCACGATACTCAAGAGGAAAAACGCCGCCGAGATCGCCGCCGAGATCCCGATGTATTTCCCGATCACAAACAACGGCCGGCCGACGGGCTTGCTCACGACGGTAAGTACGGTTTTGTTTTCGATCTCGTTGGAGAAGACGCCGGTCGCGGTGAAGGCCGCCAGCAGCAGGCTGATCAGGAAGATGGTGCTCAGGCCCATATCGATCAGCAGCTTGTTGTCGTCCTCCATGGTGTAGGCGGCGAGCTGGGGGTTGATGACCATCGCCAAAGACCCCAGCAGGATCAGCACCACGTAGATGGGCTGGCGTATGGATTCGGTGAAAGTGTTGTGGGCGATGGTCGCGAGCTGTTGGAACATAGCGGTCGTCTAGTCCGTGGGGTCCAAGCGGGTCGGTTTATCCGGCGATGGGCCGGTCCTTATCATACGCCGGGTCGGGCCGATGGGTTTTCGGCAACCCCGCGGGGCCGTGTCATTCAGATAGGTTAAGAGACAACAAGGCACGGCACCAAGCCGAGCCGGTTAACAGGAAGCACGATGAGTCACGACCAAGAAACCTACCGGCGGGCCGCCCACGCTGCATTGATCGGCCTGGCGATCCAGTTGCTCCTGGCGATCCTGGCCGGGCTGACCGGGTTGTACGCCGACTCGATCGGCATCAACACGCTCGCCTGGTATTTCCTCGGCGGGCTGCCGATCTGGATCATCCTCTGGGTGATCTACAACCAGCACCGCCTGGAGCGCGTCGAGGCGTTGGAGACCGAGCAGTTGGCGACCCAGGACGCCCAGGCCGCCGCGCTCTTCGAGGAGGCCGGCCAGCAGCTCCAGATCGCCCAGAAACGCCTGAACAACCTTTATAAATACGGGCTGAGCATCGTCAGCCTCCTGGTTTCGTTCTACCTCCTGGCGGTGGGGTTCGGGATGCTCCGCGCGGCGGTGGTCGCGTACCGCAGCGCCAACGAGCTTGAGGGCGGCGGGTTCTTCGCCGACATGGCCAAGATGCTTTCTTCGGGGGACGGCTTCCCAAGCGGCAGCGCCGGGGGCGTCGCCATGGTCGCGGTCGTGATCGGTTTCCTGGCGTTTATCGTCTCGCGCTACGTCTCGGGGATGACCAAGGTCGACGAATGGAAACTGCTTCGAGGCGGGGCCGGGTACCTGATGGGCAACGTGGTGGTGACGCTGCTGCTGATCACCGCGGCCGCCGGCGCGGCACTGGACCTCTACAACATCATCCCGGCGCTCTCGGTCGCGGCCCCGGCGATGATGATCCTGCTGGGTGCCGAGACCCTCTTGAGTTTCATCTTTGGTTTCTACCAGCCCAAACGCCCGGGGCAGGTGACACGCGCCGCGTTCGACAGCCGGATCCTCGGCTGGCTGACCCACCCCGAATCGCTGGCGAAGAGCATCCGCGAGGCGATCGACTACCAGTTCGGTTTCGAGGTCTCCGACAGTTGGTTCTACCGCCAGCTCGCCAAGGCCATCCCCCCACTGATCCTCGTGGGCTTGCTGGTCCTGTTCGGGCTGACTTCCGCCGTGCTCGTCGCGCCGCACCAGCGGGCGGTGATCACCCGGCTGGGCACGCTCACCGACAACAGTGTGGTCGAGCCGGGGCTGCACTGGAAACTGCTCTGGCCGCTTGGCAAGGTGTACAAATACGACGCGTACCGTGTTCACGAGTTGAACGTCGGCTCTTCCGCCGAGAATTTCCAGCGCGACGTCGCGGTGCTCTGGACGACCCAGCACTCCGGCGAAGGCGAGCAGTACATGGTCACCGCGCCGAGCAAGCACGCCGGCGAAGAAGACACCGCGATCGAAGCCGCTGCGGGTGAACTCGCCGGCGGCCTGGGTGTGGTCAAGTACCGTATAGCCGACGACGGGCTGCTGGATTACAGCGTGCTGGCGATGGACGACGCGAAGTACCCCGCCGAATTGCTCAAGGCCCTGGCGGAGCGCCGCTTCAACACCTATTTTGCGACGCACGACATCGACTCGCTGCTGACGACCGCCCGTGTCGAGGCCGGCGAGTTGCTCCGCGAACAGATCCAGGCCGACGCCGACGCGATGTCGGTCGGGGTCGAGGTGGTGTACATCGGGCTGGAAGCCATCCACCCGCCGCGCGAAGGCGACGTGGCAAAGAAATTCCACGAGCAGATCGACGCCCGCCAAGAGAAGACGACCAAGATCCAGGAGGCCCGCCGCAAGGCCGTCGCCCAACTCGCCCAGATCGCCGGCTCCCAGGAAAAGGCGCTGAAAATCGATGAGGCGATCCAGGGCGTGGTCACGCTGCAGCAGTCGCTGGAGTCCATGCGGCTTAGCGGCGACTACGATCAGGCCATGGCCAACGAGCTCGCCGACCAGATCGCCCAGAAAAAGGTGGGCATCGAGAAACTCCTGGACGCCGCCGGCGGCGACGCGACCAAGCTGATCTACGAGGCCCGCGCCTACCGCTCGGAATACGCACTGAACGAAGGGGCCCGAGCGATGCGGACCGAGTCCCGGTTCCTGGCCTACCAGCAGGGGCCGAGGTATTACATGGCCCGGGAGTACCTGAACACACTGGCGGAAGGCCTGAAAGACCGACGCAAGTTCATCATCGTCGGCGAGCAGGACGTCCCGCCGATCATACGCTTCAATGCGGAAACCACCACGACCAACCTCGGTGCGCTGGGCATCGAGTAAGCCCGGCACTTACGACACGATCAAGCCAGACGGGTACCACCGAGCATCCCGGCCGGCGAGAAACGGAACACACCAGACGATTGTTGGAGATCTGAACGCTATGAAGAACAAACTTATTTTTCTTGCCGCATTCGCGGTGGCCCTCGTGCTGCTGGTCTACGCGATCATGTTCCAGGTCCGGTACGACCAGGTCGCGGTCCGCACGACCTGGGACAAGGCGGTCGAACCGGTGCGCAACGAAGCCGGCGAGATCACCAACCCCGGGAGCCTGATCCTCGAACCGGGGTACGGCTTCAAGCTGCCCTCGCCGATCCAGAAGGTCCGCGTCTACTCCAAGAAGGTCCAGCTCCTGGAAGACCAGTCCAGCGAGATCCAGACCGCCGACGGGTACGCCGTGATCATCAAGCTGTACCTGGCCTGGCGTATCGAAGACCCGTACGCTTTCTTCCTGAGGCTCAAGACCGAGAACGAAGCACACAAGCAGCTGACCTCGATGCTCAGCGAACTCAAGGCCGTGGTCTCGACCTACCGGTTTGATCAACTGGTCAACACCGATGCAGACAAGATCAAGCTCGAAGAGATCGAGCAGAAGAGCCTGGAACACCTTCGGGAGAAGCTTGGCGCGATCAACCCCGGGTACGGGATCAAGATCGAGCAGGTCGGCATCCGGCGGATCATCCTCCCGGAAGACACGACCGAGAAGGTGTTCGAGCGGATGGCCAAGACCCGCGAGCTGCTGGCGGAGCGCGCCCGGTCCGAGGGCGACGCCGAAGCTAAGAACATCATCAGCCAGGCCGAGACGGCCCAGCGGCGGATCCTGGCGTTCGCGCAACGCCGCGCCCAGGCGATCCGGGATGAAGGCAACCGTGAGGCGGCTCAGTATTTCAGCGCATTTAGGGAAGACCCCGAGTTCGCCATCTTCCAGAGGCAGATCGAGGCCTTGCAGAAGATGCTCGCGCACAACACCACGTTTATCCTGGACGCCAACCAGCTCTGGTTCCTCAAACCCCTGACCGAAGAGCCCTCCGGTAATTCCCGGCGTTAGTCCGCGGCGACAGACCGCCGGCCCCCGGACCACGGAACCTGACCAAACCGATACGCGATATCAAAAAGAAACAAGCCCCATGGCTGAGAAGATAAAAAACCCGTTCATCCACTCGCACGACGACGACTGCGATCACCACCACGATCACGAGCCGTTCGAGCCCGCCGACCCGGCGCAGAAATCGCTCGCGGACGCCATGCGCGTCAGCTTTATGATCCTCAAGGTCATCATGGTCTTGATGCTGCTGTTCTACGCATCCACCGGCATCTTCACGGTCGAGCCCCAGGAAAAGGTCGTCCGCCTGCAGTTCGGCAAGATCATCGGCGAGGGCGACGGGCAGGTGTACAGCCAGGGCTGGTACGTCGGCTGGCCGTACCCGGTCGAAGAAAAGGTCGTGGTCCCGATCACCCAGCAGTCCATCGCGGTCCGCAAGGCGTTCTGGTACGAATCCGCTGGCGCCACGCCCGGCCGAGGCGGGCCGTTGAACCCCGAGAAGGACGGCTCGCTGCTGACCGGGGATGCAAGCATCGTCCACGGCCGGTTCGAGGTTTATTACACCATCGACAACGTCATCGACTTCGTGGAAAACGTCGGCCTGGTCAAGCCCGACGACCCGAGGTACCAGCACCTGGCCGATATCAAGCCGCTTTCTTTCGCGGACCACCTGGTCACCGACGTCGCCGAGCAGGGGATCGCCTACGCCGCTGCGCGGGTCGAGGCCGACGACTTTATCAAGGGCTCGTTCGCCCGCGCCGCCGCGAAGGAGAAGATGCAAACGGTCCTGAACGAGCTGGGCGCCGGGATCAAGATCGACAACCTGGTCGTGATCGACAGCGAGGCGCCGTTGGCGGTGCGTCCGGCGTACAACATGGTGACCAACGCTGAGAGTGAGCGGGGCCAGAAGATCAGCGCCGCGCGACAGCAGCGGACCAACCTCCTGAACGAGGCCGCCGGCGAGGCACACGATGAACTGTTCACGCTTATCCGAGATTATGAACTGGCGCAGTCCGCCGGTGACACCGACACCGCTAGCGCCTTGTCGCAGCAGATCGATGCCGCTTTCGATGGTCTCCGGATGTCACCGGAGCAGGGCGGCGCTTCGATCGGCGGGGAGGCGTCGCGTCTGATCAGCGAGGCGAATACGTACCGCACCGAGACCGTCGAACGGGTCAAGTCCGAGGCCAACAGCTTCCGTACCCTGGTGAAAAAATACCGCGAGTCCCCGGACCTCTTTACCAGCCGGGTCTGGCAGCAGGCACGCGAGACGATCTTCACCGGCGACATCGAGACGCTCTACAACAACGGCGGGCAGATCTACCTGGAACTGAACACCGACCCCGAGATCGCACGCCAGCGTGAGAAGGACCGTCTGGAACAGGCCGAGCGGGACGCCGAACTCCAGGCGACCCAGTAATCCATGGCGCGTCTTGTCGTTGGCCCTGTTAAGCGGGCAGGAGAGTTATGAGTCAAGCAGCAACCCCACAAGCCGACATTCCGCAGGCCCCGTTGTCCCAGGACATGGTTGTCAAGTGCATCGGTCTGACCAAGGTCTTCAAGGACTTCTGGCTGCGTAACCGGGTCAAGGCGGTCAACGCGATCGACCTGGACATCCACCGCGGCGAGGTGTTCGGTCTGCTGGGGCCCAACGGCTCGGGCAAGAGCACGACCATCAAGCTCATCCTCGGGCTGCTGCACCCGACCGCCGGCCGGATCGCCGTGTTCGGGCAACACCCCCGCGATGTGAAGAACAAACAACGCATCGGGTATCTCCCGGAAGAGTCGTACCTCTACCCGTTCCTCAACGCCTACGAAACACTCGAATACTACGCGCGGCTGTTCCACCAGAAGCGCGGCATCCGTAAGGGCCGGATCGACACGCTCCTGGAAATGGTCGGGCTGCAACACGTCGCACGACGGCCCATCGGTGAATACTCCAAGGGTATGCAACGCAAGATCGGGTTGGCCCAGGCGCTGATCAACGACCCGGACCTATTGATCCTCGACGAGCCCACCTCGGGGATGGACCCGATCGCGACCGCGGACGTCAAGCGTGTCATCCTGAGCCTCGCCGAGCGCGGCAAGACGATCCTGCTTTGCTCGCACCTGTTGTCGGATGTCGAAGATGTCACCGACCGCGTCGCGATCATGTACGGCGGGAAGATCCGGCGTCACGGGCAGATCGACGACCTGCTTGAACAGCACGACCGGACCATGATCTCTACCCCCGCGATGGACCCGCAGACCGAGGAGCGTGTGATCCAGGCTCTGGAATCGCAGGGCGTGTGTGACACCTCCATCGCGAGACCTCGCCAGAAACTCGAGACGTTGTTCCTGAACATCGTGGCCGAGGCGCAGGCCTCCGGCGCCGCCACCAGCGGGGCCGAGTCCGGCGGGAAGATCGCCGGCTTCCTCGCCACTGGCGCGGATGCCCGGGGCGACGCTGTGATTGAGCAGCTGGTCGCCACACGTTCCACTGGATCCGATGCCGAGCATCCCTCCGAGTCGGAACTGGCCCGCGATGAATCCAAAGCACACGAAGACCAGGTCATCGGTTCGCTGACCGGCGGCGCGGGAGCGCCCGGGCCGGAGGCTCCGTCGCCGGCACCCCAAACCCCGCCCCAGGAGCAAGCCGACACAAGCCTGATCGATTCGTTGATCCAGAAGAAGGACGAGGATCACAAGCCCAACGGTTAACGCCCGGCCGTGATTGAACCACCCATGCGCAGAAGCTGGAAGATGTGGCTGATCGTGTTGCTCGCCCTGGTCGGATTGACCGAGGGCATCGGCTTGTTGTTGACCGCGCAGGGGTCGGGTCCGGTGGCTGACGTGATCCGTTCGATCGGCAGGATCATCGGCAACGCCTGGGTGATCTACGGCCTGATCGTCTGGCGCGAGGTGCCTTGGGTCCGCCGGTTTGGTGTGATCCTGCTGGGGACCGCGGCGGCACAACTGCTGGCGTTGGTGTTCTGGGCGATGGGCTGGACCGACATGATCATCGCGCTCGCCGGGGCATACGCGATGGCGTTGATCTTCTACGCCGGGCTCTGGCTGATCCGGATCCTGCTTTCGCCGGGCGTCGCAATGTTTGGCGTGGCGCGCACGCTGATCGACGAAGCGATCCGCATGAAGGTTGCGCTGGTCTTTATCGTCGGTGTCGCGATCCTGATCGCGGTGTTCCCTTTTATCATCGACCAGGAAGACTTCCTTAAGTACCGGATCACCTCGTTCCTGACCTGGTCGCTGATGGCGACCTCGGCGCTGTTGAGTCTGATGACGCTGTTCCTTGCGATCGGCACGATCACCAAGGAGCAGACGCAGCGGCAGATCTTCCTGACGCTGACCAAGCCGGTGAACCGCGCGGAGTACCTGGCCGGGAAATGGCTGGGTATCACGCTGATCAACCTGCTTCTTCTTGCCGTCGCCGGCGCGGGCATCTATGCGTTCACGATGCTGCTGGCGGCGCAGCCCGCGCGGGACAACGCCGACCGTTTGGCGGTGCAGAGCCAGGTGTTGGTCTCCCGGCAGTGGGTCGAACCCACCCCGCCGAACCCTGATGAGCTAAGGCAGATGTATGTCGATCTGCTGGATCGTGCCCGCGATGAGGATCCGGAGCGTTACGGGGGGCCCGACGACCCGCCGGACCGTGTTTCCCCCGCCGACCGCGCCGACCTGCAGCAGAAGGTCATGCTCAAGTGGTTCAGCATCCCCAACCAGTCGTCAAAGATCTACCGGTTCAGCGGGCTTGAAGACGCCAAGCAGTTCCCCCAGCCACTGCAACTCCGGTTCAAACCCAAGCTCGCGGGCAGCTCCATCGAGGGTTTCGTCTACCTGCGTCTGCGGATCAATGGCCGGAATTATTACAAGCCCGGGATCACCACGGCGCAGGGCTTGCTCAAGCTCGCCGAGAACAACTTCCATGTGTTAGACATCGACCCGCGCGACATCGACGAGGCGGGCGGGCTGACGATCGAGATCACCAACCCGACCCCCGGCGGGGTCCGACAGCCCGTGCTGAACTTCAATCCCAAGGACGGGGTGGAGCTGCTGTACCGTGTCGGGGGGTTCGAAGAAAACCTTGTGCGTACGCTGGGCGTAATCCTGATGAGGCTGATGTTCCTGGCGATGCTCGGGCTGGCGGCCGGCGCGTACCTGAGCTTCCCGGTCGCCTCGCTGGTGTGCATGCTCATCTACTTCACCGCCGCCAGCAACGCCTACCTCGCGGAATCGCTGCAGCACTACGCGGCGTTCCCCAAGGACTCCCTGCCTTTCTTCGAGAAGATCCTCTGGCTGATCGCGCGCGTGTTTAATCTTATCTCCGAGGGCAAGTACTACGACCTGTTTAAGATGCTGATCAAAATGATTGCCTCGGGCTTCATGCTCATCACGCCTTCGTTCGGGGAGCTGAACCCCACGCCGTTGGTCTCCGACGGCCGGCTTGTCCCGGCGGACATGGTCGCCCGGGCGGTGGTCTGGTCCGGCGGGGTGTGGACCGGGCTCGCCGGGCTGATCGGCTGGCTGATTTTCCGTAGCCGGGAGCTGGCGAGGGTGACGGTATGAGAAAAGGGCGCTGGGTCCAATCCGCCGCCGTGGTTATCGCGATCCTGTGCGTGATCGGTTCGACGCTGCTTGTCGCGCCGATCAACAAGCAACGTGTCGACCTGCAGATCGTTCAGGAGTCCCGGTTCGGCGATGCGCCTAAGTACGCGTTGCTCGCCGCGTCGCTGGGCACGTTCCGGGGGTTGGCGGCCGACTTCCTGTGGTACCGGGCCGAGAAACTCAAGGGCGAGGGCAAGCTCTTCGAGGCCAACACCACCGCCGAGTGGATCACCACGCTCCAGCCACGCTTCGGGCAGGTCTGGGTCTTCCAGTCCTGGAACATGGCCTACAACATCTCGGTGCTCACCCACACCCCCGAGGAGCGTTGGGACTGGGTCAACAAGGGCATCAAGATCCTCCGCGACGAGGGCATCGTCTACAACCCCAGGAACATCGCGATCTACCGTCAGCTCGGCTGGACGTTCTTCCACAAGATCGGCCAACGCACCGACGACATGAACAGCTACTACAAAGCCAGGCTCGCTGAGGAGTGGCAGGAACTGCTGGGCACGCCGACCGAGGGCGCGACCAAGGCGGTGGCGATTGAGCGTTTCGAGCCGATCGCCGACGCCGGCGACCTGTACTTTTCTAAAGACGCCAACATCACGAACCTGCGCGACCCGCTGACCCACCTGTACGAGGAGCACCCACAGACCCGTGCGCTGGTCGCGCGCCTCCGAGAGATCGGGTACGAGCCCAACCAGGAATGCCTGCGCACGATCGGTCGGATCTCGATGTTCCAGCGTTACGCCGATCCGCGTCAGCTCGCCGGGCCCGACGGGCCTTTCCTGGATGAGCGCTCAGGCCCGCTCTACGAACTTTTAAACGACCCGCAATCGGCCCCGGCGGTCCAGCCGCTGATCCAGTACATGCAGGCCAAGGTCCTGATCGAAGATTACCACATGGACCCGCGTCGGATGTACAACCTGATGGTCAAATTCGGGCCGATGGACTGGCGTCACCCGGCGAGCCACGCGTGCTACTGGGGCGCCACCGGCGTCGAGATGGCGGGCGCCATGAAGGACAAGACCAAGATCGATGTCCTGAACACCGACCGTCAGGTCATCCACGCCATGCAGATGCTCATGCACTCGGGGTCGATCAGCTACAACCCGTTGAGCGACCGGATCGACATGGTCCCGGACCCCAACTTCATCGACTCGTACGGCGAAGCGATGGTCGAAGCCAACCAGCGGCAGATCTCGATCGACTGGGCCGGCTCGGGGAACACCAAGGCGTTCGAACAGGGGCACGAGAATTTCCTGCTCCGCGCCGTCCTGTACGCCTACCTCTACGGCGATATCGATAAAGCACACGGCTATTACAAGCAGCTCCGCGACGCCTACGGGAAGAAGCCTCACAACGTCTACTCGGGCCGGTACAAACTCAGCCTCGAAGACCTGATCGTCACGGAGATCCGGGAAGACTGGCAGATGACCGACCAGGTCGCCCGGCCGTTCATCGAATCGCTGCTGATCAAGGCCTTCCGCGAGGGCCTGGCGCTTGCGCGCTACGACATCTTCCAGCGTCACGTCGAGCTGGCGCAGAACTTCGAACGCAAGCTCGTCAAGGAAAAGAAATACGACAACCCGACCGCGCAGGGCGGTCAGGGCAGGCTGATCGACTGGGAGAGCTTCGACCAGCTCCTGGGCGAGACCTACATCAAGTACATGCGCGACCCGCAATTCGACCTGATGGAGCGCGCGCAGGTGTACAACAACTCACCGTTGTCGTTCCGCGTCGCCACGTATCCGGGTTTTTATATGGCCGTTGCGGAGCACGCCCGGGCCCAGGGGTACGGGCAGATCGTCGACCGGCTGTTCCCGCCGCCCGTTGAACCGGACGCGGACCCCAGCCAATCGCCCGGCACCGACTCGCCCGCCGAGCAGTCCACGATCGAACGCAAGTAGCCCACCGGCTTCGCTATTACCAAGTCAAAGATGCGTCAGCTTGATCGTCGCGTTCATCACGTGTGTGACCCCGGGATCGAGTGTCACCGAGTTCTGCCCGGCGTTGGCAGTCTCGATGCACACCATCTTCAACCAGTCGTCGTCGCCCAGGTCGCGCATCGCGCGGGCCTTATCCGACCAGGGGTTCCAGATGACCGTGCTGGACGACCCGGTTTTGTCGACCGCGATGCGTCGGCCGAGCACCGTGTCCGTCAAGACGCAATTCGATTCGGTATCGATGTAAACCCGATCGGTTTCGCCTTGGAACCGGATGGGCCGATCGCCCTGATTCTTCCTTTGTTGGCCGTCCACCTTGTCCAGGTAGTCAACGCCCTCGAGGCCAGTAATCTCGATGCGATTAACATCTCCCACCACCAGGTACGTATGCAAAGCGGCCTCGAACGTCGCGGATGAATCCGAATTGTTCTGAACCGACAATGACATCGTGAGCTCACACCCAAACGACACGCGGTAACGTACACGGAATGGATCAAACACCGCGGAGAGGTTCAACGCCAGTGATTCCACTTTGGGGTCCACCCCGTCTAACTCCCATGTCGTGATCCTCGCCGGCCCGTGCGGGGGCGCGGCCTTGTCGGTTGGGTGTGGGCCGAACCAGGGGAAGCAGACCGGCACGCCGCCGCGGATCGCCTTGCCATGCCCGTACTCAGATGACTTGCTGACAAACAGCACGGGTTCGTGCCCCGTTGACTGGAAGCCCGTGACGTGCGCCCCGTGCAGGTAGACGCTGCCTGTGCATTCAACGGTATCGATAACCGCGCGCGTCAGGCCACCTTCTCCGGATTCAAACGCCAGCTTACCGGGGATCGCGGATTGTTCGTTCAGTTGATCGATCGTTTGTGGTTCAGGCATGCCGGGATTCTATCGGAAGATTAACCGCAGAGGCGCAGAGAGCGCAGAGGAGGCGGTAGAGGGGAAGCGTCCGTAGATAACGCAGATGACACAACCAACGCACGGATCTGTCCAGATATCTTTGGTAGCCGCCGCGTAACACGCGGCGGGCCCCGCGGGCCGTCGGCCCGCGGCTATGAAAGATCATTACGATTGGATTGCTAATGCTATAAACGTCAAGCCGGTGTTCGATGGGTATCGTTGACCGCTCTTAAGAGCCTGGGTTTTGCGGACCCAAAGTGGAGACGATTGGAATGCGGGTCAGTCGTCGACAAAGCCCGCGAAGTGTGCGCTCTGCGCGGGGACGACGTAGTCGAGGATGTCGTGCAGCACCTGGGCGGGGGAGTTCAGCGAGTCGATATCGACGACCATTTCCTTTGGGTAGTGCTGGAGGACCGGCGCGGTTTCCTGCTCGTAGACTTCCCAGCGGTGGCGGATGACCTTGGTGTCGGCGTCGTCATGGCGGTTGGACTTCAGTGCCCGGCGGCGCAGGCGCTCGATCATCTCTTCTTCGTCGTTGCAGGTCAGGTGGACGACGCTAAGGACATTGATGTAGTCGTCCATGAGCTTGGCCTGCTCGATGGTGCGGGGGATGCCGTCCAGCAGGAGCAGGTCTTTGGAAGGTTTGTAGTCGCCGATGACGGCGTGCGCCTTGATGTTCTCCGCCCACATCTTGACGGTGACCTCGTCGGGGACCAGCTCACCGCGGGAGCTGTACTCGTAGAAGATGCTGCCCAGTTCGCTCTTGATATTGAGGTTGCGGAAGACGTCGCCACAGGCGCAGTGGTAGAACCCGGGGATCGTGCCCAAGACCTTGCCCTGGGTGCCTTTGCCGGCACCGGGTGCGCCGAAGAGGAGGATGGACTTGTAGCGATCCATGTGTCGGTTCCTGGTCCCAGTGTAAAGCCAAACACAAACCTATTACAGGCCAAACGCACGCAGCCGTTGGGTCGGCCTTTATAAGGCAAATACGGGCCCCCCGCACATTCGACGACGGGAAAATTTCCGTCCATCCAAGGATCCACCGACCGCTGCGCGGCGGGCTAAAGTTCAATAGATAGAGGCCAAATAAGCCGTGAAACCGCGAATGGCTGTGTAAATGTCCCATAAAAAAGATTTATTGGTGTGATTTTGTGCCCGAAATCCGGATTTACTGTGGAATGATTCTAAGAAAACTTGAAAGTGTACTGGCAAGGTACTATTATGTCTGCCAGAATAGGTCGTAATTGATAATGAGTGTCAATTAAAGCCTTCGAGGTCCTGGAAAGCTGCCTCTCGGATTGAATGATGCTGAGTCTGACACGAAAGACCGACTACGCGCTTGTGGCCCTGACGTACCTGACAGGCCGGCGGGCCGAGGGTGCGCAGCCGGTCAGCGCCAAACAGATCGCCCAGACATTTGGCCTGCCGCGGCCGCTGTTGATGAATATTCTCAAGGAGTTGGTCCGTGTCAAGGTGCTTTCATCCACACGCGGGGCCCATGGGGGATACGAGCTGGCGGCCGACCCGGCGCGGGTGACGTTGCTGGAGGTCGTCACGGCCATGGACGGCCCGGTCCGTCTGTCCCAGTGCGCCGACGGGCTGCCGATCGTGGGCCAGGGCTGCACCTTGTCGCAAGACTGCCCGATCCAAGGCCCGATCCGCTCGCTGCACCGCAGGCTTAACCGTTTCCTCGCAGAAGTTACACTGAAAGATCTGTGGGAAGAACGGCTGGGCCCGGCTGACCGATCCGGACCTGACGCGCGAGAGTTTTCTCACGTCAGCCGTAACCAAGCGGAGCACGAAACCCAACCGCAGACACACCCGTTGACAGAACCCACGGGTGTTGAGATTTACCAAGGAGCATAAACCGATGGCGCCGAAGCTGCCGATCTACATGGACCACAACGCCACGACCCCGGTGGACCCGCGGGTGCTTGAAGCGATGCTGCCTTACTTCACCGAGAAGTTCGGCAACGCCGCCAGCCGCAACCACGAGTTTGGCTGGGAGGCGGAAGACGGCGTGAAGCTCGCGCGGAAGCAGGTCGGCGAGCTGATCGGCGCGGACCCCAAGGAGATCATCTGGACGTCCGGCTCGACGGAGTCGAACAACCTGGCGATCAAGGGCGTCGCCGACATGTACAAGGACAAGGGCCGACACATCATCACCGCGGTGCACGAGCACAAGGCGACGCTGGACCCGTGCAAACGGCTGGCGAAGATGGGCTACGACGTCACGTGGCTGGAACCCAGGCCAGACGGGCTGATCTACGCCGACCAGGTCGCCGAGGCGATCCGCGAAGACACGATCCTGGTCACGATCATGTGGGCCAACAACGAGCTGGGTACGATCAACGAGCTGCCGGAGATCGGCAAGGTCTGTAAAGAGAAGGGCGTGCTGCTGCACACCGACGCGACCCAGGCGGTCGGCAAGATCCCGGTCGACGTCAACGCCGCCGGCGTCGACCTGCTGTCGGGCTCGGCGCACAAGATCTACGGGCCCAAGGGTGCGGGGTTCCTCTACGTCCGCCGCCGCAAGCCGCGTGTCCGGCTGACACCGATCATCGATGGGGGGGGGCACGAGCGGGGCATGCGTTCCGGGACGCTCAACGTCACGGGGATCGTCGGGCTGGGCAAGGCCTGCGAGTTGTGTCGGCTTGAAATGGTCGAGGAATCCACGAGGCTTTCGGGGCTGCGCGACAGGCTTGAAAAAGGCATCACCCGCCAACTCGAACACGCGGTGGTCAACGGGCACCCCGACCGCCGGCTGCCGCAGACGACCAACATCAGCTTCCCGTATGTCGAGGGCGAGAGCATGATGATGGCGATTAAAGAGATCGCGGTCAGCTCCGGCTCGGCCTGCACCAGCGCGTCGCTGGAGCCCAGCTACGTCCTGAAAGCGCTGGGCCTGGGCGACGAGATCGCGCACAGCTCGATCCGCTTTGGACTCGGCCGGATCACCACCGAAGAAGAGGTCGACTACACCATCGACAAGGTCGTCACCGCGGTCAAGAAGCTGTTGGATCTCAGCCCGCTTTACGAAATGGTCCTCGAAGGCATCGACATCAACGCGATCGAGTGGGGGGCGCACTAGACAGGGCGCCCCCGAGGCCCACGTTCAGCGAACGTGGGCTTGATGAAATAGACCCGCACCGAACACACGAACAACACAAACAATATCGGGAGCCACCCACCATGGCATACAGCGAAAAAGTATTGAGCCACTACGAAAAACCCCGCAACGTCGGCAGCCTGGACAAGGACGCCAAGAACGTCGGCACCGGGATCGTCGGCGCGCCGGAGTGCGGCGACGTCATGAAGCTTCAGATCCAGGTCGACGACGCCACCGGGAAGATCATCGACGCCAAGTTCAAGACGTTCGGGTGCGGCTCGGCGATCGCCAGCTCTTCGCTGGCCACCGAGTGGATCAAGGGCCGGACGATCGATGAGGCCATGGCGATCAAGAACACCGAGATCGTCCAGGAGCTGAGCCTGCCGCCGGTGAAGATCCACTGCTCGGTCCTGGCCGAGGACGCGATCAAGAGCGCGATCCACGACTACCAGGAGAAGAACGGCCTGGACCACGACCACGCGGAAACATCAGAACACACCCAGGCCTGATTGTCTACAATGCCTGACCCACGACACGCCGCCGACGGACCCCACCGCGGCCGCGCCAAACGGAGTAACACGACATGGGACTGACCATCACAGAGACCGCCGCACGCGAAATCAAGACCATCATCAGCCAGCAGGAGCTGGACGCCCAGAACGTCCGCCTGCGCGTCGGTGTCAAGGGCGGCGGCTGCTCAGGCTTCAGCTACCTCCTTGACCTCACCGAGCAGCAGCGCGACACCGACGAGCTCTTCGAGGAGCACGACATCAAGGTCGTCTGCGACCCCAAGAGCTACCTCTACCTCAACGGCACGACCATCGACTTCAAGGACGAGGTCATGGGACGCGGCTTCGTCTTTAACAACCCAAACGCCACGTCGAGTTGCGGCTGCGGCAGCAGCTTCACCGCGTAGCTTGACACACCCCAGCCCGCAGGGATAACCAGGCCTACGTCCTATCGGGACGTGGGCTTTTGTTTGTGAAGGGCGCCGGTGTTGTGGGGTGCGTGGTCTGGGCAGGCTATAAAAAGAGACGACCCACCATGGTGTGGTAGGCCGTCCTTCAGCGTTCAAGCATCCCTCCGTAGGATGTTTTGAAACCGATATTGTGTAATGCCGACTCAGCGGCACCACGGCACCACCCCCCCAAACGTAGCTCCCACGAGAGGATCTACGCCCCCTATGTTATCTCCTTAACCCTTGATTGCAAGCATTTAATACAAATTCAGATAGACTAAGTCGCGGTTTGTTAAATTAGTGAACCTGGCTGTTCGAGGCCTCCATAGCTGGGGATGTAGCCCTGTAATGACCCAAGATAAGCCCGCCTACGCCTCCCGGGCCGGCCAGAAGCTCAAGACCGCTCTCGACGCATTTAAGCTGGATGTGGCCGGGCTTACCTGTGCCGACCTGGGCTGCTCCACCGGCGGGTTCACCGACTGCTTGCTGCAACACGGAGCCAAGCACGTCTACGCGGTGGACACCGCCTACGGGGAGCTGGCGTGGAAACTGCGTCAAGACCCGCGCGTTACCGTTCTGGAGCGCTCCAATGCCTTGCACTTAAAACCTTTAGCCCCCTGCGGCCTGGTCACAATCGACCTGGGCTGGACCCCCCAACGCCTGGCGATCCCCGCCGCCGCCCTATGGCTGGCCGACCACCTCGACGCCCGGATTATCACCCTGGTCAAGCCCCATTACGAAGCCACCCCCGACGCCATGTCGGGCAAAAAAAAGGGTAAGCTAGACGACGACCAGGCCTTGGCGGTCACCGATCGTGTGCTTCAAGACCTTGAAAACAAGGGCTTTACCGCCTTGAACCGGGCCGAATCCCCGATCCGTGGCGGCAAGGGCGGCAACCTGGAAGTCCTGGCCCTGCTATGCCGCTCGCAGGACGCTCCCAAGCCATAAAATCAGTGGATTATGCCCGTCTGGGGGGTTGCAAATCGGGGCCGTTGGGATATTATATATTAATAGAAACGTGGAGCGATGTGTTTTAAATTCAGATCGTGTTTCGAGCGGCTTGGATTGTTTTATTGTTAGGCCGGCTGAAGACGGGATCACCTGATCGGATCGTTCTGAACCCGCCCGCTTCATGCCTTTACGAGCCATATGATTCAGTGGCGGAGATATTGCGGAAGATCAAAATCTGACCTGGGGCCGATCGGCCCCGTCGGTACGCATGGCGGATAACCAAGGCGCACTTGGCCACCGGGATCCCGGCCCGTCGTTTAAAGGAACTGTTGTTATGCAAACTAAAACGCACAAGACCCGTGGCTTCACACTGATTGAACTGCTGGTGGTGATCTCGATCATCGCGCTGCTGGTCGGCATCCTCCTGCCGGCGTTGGGCGCGGCGCGGGCGAGCGCACAGAAAGTCGTCTGCCTTAGCAATGTCCGTCAAGGTGGCGTCGCGATTTTCAACTACGTTGCGGCGAACGACGATTACTTCCCGATCTACTCGGCACGCTGGATTAACACACCTTTCCAATTAGCAGACACCCGCCGAGCGGCCCTACCTCAGGCGAACGGGGACCCGGGGTACTGGTGGAGTTCCCGTCTTGTGGAAGATGGCTTCCTGCCCGGCCCGGAGGCTTTCGATTGCCCGACCTTTGATGTCATACCCGAATCCGATGATAAGGACCTTTCCCAGATGACCGCCGGCGAGTCCCCTGGCGATACCGCCTTGCCCGGCTGGAACATGACCGAGTACGGCTACAACGCCTACTTTATTGGGTCCGGCCTGGGATTGAACTGGAAAAAAGTCCCCGGGCGACGCGGCAACATCGGCTTTTCCAACTTCGGCTGCTCCCCGAACACCCCGGACTGCTTCTTCACCAACACACCCCGCACCGATGATGTCGAGAAGCCGGGCCTGACCATCGTCATGGCGGACTCCCGCAATTACCGCAACGAGACGCTCTTTAAGCAAAGAGGCTTCGACTACACTTACGGCGTGGGATACCTCTACCCGTCCTCCGATACCCCCAACCGGACCCGGCAGCGCGGTTTCGCCGACCCCCGGCACAAAAACTCGGTCAACGTCTTCTGGGCCGACGGCCACGGCGACAGCTTCGCCGTGGATGATCCGGACGAACCCTACGGCCCAACCGAGTTGACCGACTCCGTCCGTTCCCCTTTAGACAACAAATGGGACCTGCAATAATCCGTCGTATGGTCGGTGTAGTGACTTCTACGTGAATCTCGGGGTCTAGCCAGATGACCCCCGGCCCAGCCAACCCGTACAGACGGCCATAACAGCCCGTTATTTCAGTATTTTAGAGAATTTCTACGCAATCCCTATTTACACCCGGCTTAGATGAGTTATTATGTAATGGTTGGGCGGGATATGTGGCCTCGGATCTTGGATCAGATGCCTGAAATGGCTTGCCTGCCTCCTGGAATCGTGCATTATTCAATCTCAGGGACAAAAGACGTTATGAACAAGCCTCGCAACATCGTGGCCTTTACGCTGATTGAACTGCTGGTGGTGATCTCGATCATCGCCCTGCTGGTCGGCATCCTCCTGCCCGCCCTGGGCGCCGCACGCGAGTCGGCACGGGGGCTGGTCTGTCAGACGCATGTTAAAAACATCTCCACCGCGTTCGTGGCGTATGGGACGGATAACAACGAGTGGTGGCCGGGGTGGTCCACACTCAAGACCAATGATCCAGAAAACCATCTGGGAGGCTGGATCCCCAACGGCGGATACCAGGACGCAGCCGGCAACACGATCAAAGACATCACCAAGGGAAGCATCTGGCCTTACTCATCAGATTTGGGCGTGTTTGAGTGCCCAAGCGACCCCTTTGCCCACCTCAGCAGCGGATTGAGCTACACCATCAGCAACCACATCTACCGCCTGCCCACCGGCAGCGGGAGTAGTGCCCCGGACTGGCCCACCGATGTGAGTGGTAACCCCACGAACGTGTCATTCCCGGCCCGTCTGGTTGACCCCGCGATCCAGAAAACAGTCAGCAGAAACGGCGTGTCAGGCAGGATGCGGCACCCCAAGTCCGACAAATTCGTTTCTCCGTCAAACCTGATCTTCATCGTGGATGAAGGCGGCCCGGCCGAGGACGCCAACCTCCCGGGTGGTCTATCGAATATCGGTGTGAACGACGGGTTTTTCGAGAATCTGTTCAGCGAAGAGCCCGGCGGGAATAGTGCTGTGGGCGCGGCGGACAAATCCAAGTGGTATCACTCCGACGGCGCGGCGTTTGGGTTCGGCGACGGTCACGGCGAGATCCGCAAGAAGACCGACCCGGAGATATTCAGCTACGAACGGTCCGTGACACCCCAGGGCCGGGACTTCTTCTACAGCCGGATCTGGGACCCGGCGGCCCAGTCGGCGGAGATCAAGGGACAGCCATAAGGCGGGGTTAACAGGCGATCTATGCATTTAAACGTGGAATTAGTGCGAAATAAGGTGGGAATCCGGGGCCTGGGGTATTAGAATAAGGGGGGCGTCTTCGGACAGCCCCCAGCCACACGGAAGTGGGCGCGGTGTGTGGTATGG
>JAJDCV010000159.1 GCA_029260675.1 Phycisphaeraceae bacterium | reverse complement strand
GCGTAAGCTCGCGTAAGCCAAGGGCTGCTCGGTCAGCCAACTCTCGCTGGCCTGGTGCATGAATCAGCCGGCGATCACCAGCCCGATCATCGGGCCGCGGACGATGGAGCAGCTCAACGATAACCTGGACGCGGTGGGCGTTGAAGTCACCGATGACGACCGCAAGGCTATCGACGGGGTGATCCCACCGGGGCGGGCGGTGTACACGTACTACGAATCCAGCTTCGGACCGCACCCCCAGCGGTGGTAGGTGATCACAGCCCCCCCCTGCTACTGATCCCGGTTGATCATAAACGTGGCGGATGCGTCAAAGAATGATCGCAGAACCCGGTTGACTTCGTCATCGAAGCCGGACTCGACGACCGCTTCTCGCATGTGCTGGACCCAGCGATCGCGTGCTAATTGATCAATCGCGAACGGCATGTGCCGAGCACGCAGCCTCGGCTCGCCACGCTCGGCGGAATAACGGTGCGGCCCGCCGAACCGCTGGATGAGAAACTCGCGCAGCCGGTGCTCGGCACCCACGAGGTCGTCCTCGGGGTAGATCGCGCTGAGCACGTCATCGACAGGAACACGGCGAAAGAATGCCGAGGTGATGCGTGCGAAGCCCGCCTCACCGATCACGTCGTAGATACGGTCATCTAAATGGAAGTCACTCATCAGTACATAATACAGAATGTGTTCAGTGATCGCGCCCGACACAGGCCGATCCCCCGGCAAAGCCGGGGGCTTAGGGTAAATTAGTTACCCGTGATATTCACCGAAAGCGCATGATTGATTACACCGCGAGTGTCGGGTTTCAGCCAGTCGGTGGGCTGATCGGCTGTTCAGTTCCCGATCAGTTTAAGCAACGGCGATGGGTCCGAGAGATCATCGACCACGATATCCGCCCCGGCTTCACGCAGATCGTCGGCGGAGACCCGGCCGGTGGCGACGGCGAAGGCGGTGCAGCCGCGCGTCTTGGCGCAGTGCACGTCGTGCGGGGTGTCGCCGATGATGACGACACGGCTGGGATCAGCGGGCGTATCGGTCAGCTCGCGGTAGCGGCGCATGGATAAGTCGGTCAGCCCGGGCCTTGAATCGGCCTCATCACCGAAGCAGCCGATCGTGAACCAGTCGCGTTTGAGGCCCGCGGCTTCGATCTTCAGCGCAGCGGTCTGGGCGTAGTTCCCGGTGAGCAGGCCGAGCATGACGTCGGCCCGTTCACTGGCGCGATGTCGCAGGTGATCGATCAAAGTGAGAACCCCGGGCAGCGCGGTGACGGTGTGGCCGTTATCAGTAATCAGCCGGCGGAGTTCGCGGGTATAGGCTGTCTTGAAGGCGTCGTGCAGGCCGGCGGCGTCTGCTTGAGTGTGCCCGTTGTTCTTTGCCGCGTCGGCGAAGATCAGCGGGTCGAGCCGACCCCCGAATGATACCCCGTCAAAAGAGAACCGATCGCCACAGACTTCTGAGCCCGCGGAGCGCATCGCGATCTGGCCTGCGCCGGCGGCATCGACAAGGGTCAGGTCCACATCGAACATCAGGAGTGTGTGACGCATGGTCAATCAGGGGAGCCAGGGATCATCCAGTGAGGGCGTGACGTCGAGGGGGTTGACCTGGGGGGCGAAGGGGTCCTGGCCTGTTGGATGGGGCTGGCCATCGTGGCCGTGACCGGCGTGCTCGGGGTCCGCCTCCTGTTCGGCCTCGGCGGCGGCCTCAGCATCTTTCTCGAAGCCATCCTTCATGGCCTGGGCAAAAGCGCGGATGGTCGGGTCGTCGTGTCGCAGCGCATCGGTCAAAGCCGGTGACGTCGGCGAGTCGGCGTTGATCACCAGGAAGACGATCCGCACCATCGGGTCGTCGCTCCGCTGTGCCAGGTCGATGACCCGACGCGCGACCGGCTCGCCGTCCTCATCGGGGAGCATGAAGCGGACCGTCCATGCCTGCAGGACCCGGTCAAACGTGGGGTACCGCTGGCTGATCAGGTCGCTGATGTTTGCGCGGAAGTCCTGTGCCTCGGTCGTTTCCGCGGGCTGGCGTGCGATGGTCAGGAGCCTGCTGATCGCGACCGCGCGGACGGCCGGGTCGGTGCCGTCCAGGTCCTTGATCCACAACTGCAGGTTGTTGGGTGTGGCGGGCAACCCCCGGACCTGCAGCGACCCGACGCTGTGGTTGGAACCCAGTGGGCCGGGGACGACGCCCCCGTTAGGCAAGGGCCGGGGATCGAGCATCGCGGCGGCGGAATAGGTAATGGTCGAGGTGGGGTATTGCGTGGCGAGCTGGCCTAAGTCGAAACGGTCAAGCCGGATGTCCGCTTCGATCGAGGCGCCCGGCTGGAGGGTCAGGCGTCGGCCCATATTAAAGAAAGTCGGCTGAAGCATCCCCAAAGGTTCGGTCCGGATCGACGGGGAGCACATCACCATCAGCACCGACTGCACCGCGCCCCCGGGGCCGACCGACAATGGCAACCGTGTGGCGTTACGGATCGTGACGTGGCCGATCATCGGTTGGAGGTAGCCAAACGAACCGGGCACGACCCGCAGCTTCGTGCGGATCCAGGGCGAGACCCTTAGCGCGGGCGTCCACAGCTGCCTGGGCAGATCGTCGACGAGCACACGCAGCGCCACGCCGTCCCCGGTCGGGTTCACGATCTTGCCCATCTTGATCAACCGCCTCGCGGCGACGATGCCGGCCATCGAACTGGAATCGTCCCACACGATCTGCTGGTAAGCCTCGGCGCGTTGCTCATCCGTGAGTCCGGGCAAGGACACCAGGCCAAGGCGGGCAAACATGTTGTCTGAGCCTAGTGACTCGAAGATATCCCTGGCGGACTCGGTGTCGCCCTGCCGAAGCGAGAGCCAACCGTTTGCCAGCCGGGCGTTCTCATCGTCGGGTTCCAACAGTTTAACCCGTTGCTTGACCCAGGCGGGGTCCTGGTCAAACACCGCGGCGACCCAGGCCAACTGCGCAAACGCGTCTCGCTGCTCGTCCTCGTCCTGGATCGTCGAGGTATAGTCGCGAAGCCGATGGAACGAGGCTTTGGCGGCGACGGGGTTGTTGTCGTGAAGCAGGATCAACTGGACAAACTCCAGTGTCCCGGGGAGCTGAGGCAGGTTTTCCAGCGACGACCGCTCCTCCGTGTCTTCCTCCAGCGAAAGATCCGGGTCTTGGGCGTCGGCCATCTGCTTGAGAAACATCTGTAACTCAAGTAGAAGCGGTGGCACCTTGTCTTCCTGGCCGGAGGCGATCAGGCACAGGGCGTATTGGTTCATCAACCCCATCCGGGTTTCGATATCCACTAACCCCATGGCTACGTTGAATTGTTCGGCGGCCTGTGTGTAGACGCCCTGTTGCAGCAATAAGGTGGGGATCGCGACCCTGACACTCGGGTCGACCGGGCTGGCTTTGAGCATGTTGACCAGCGCGGTGCCCTGCTGACGTGGCGTGCCGCCCCGCTCGATGGCCAACGCGTAGGTCATGCCCGCCGCTTCCGGGTTGGCCTCGTCGAGTTTGACGGCGTAGGCGAGCCAGGCGGAGAACCGCTCGTTGTCGCCGATTTCCTGTGCCGCCTGGGCCGCGAGGGTCGCCAGCCTGGACCGCAACGGGGCCGACAGGCTTCGTGCCTTCTGAGAACGCAGTATGCGCTCAAGCGAATCGAGGTAGTCGTCAAGCGACTCGACCGAGCCAAGCCGGGTCATAATCAACTCCAGCTGTGCGGCGTCGTCTTGGGGCACAAGCCTCAGGTGGTTGCGAAGCGAGTCGACGAGCAACGCCTGGTCATCCATAGCCCGGGCCAGGGACATGCTCAGCTGCCACATCCCCTGATCGTCGGGATTAAGTTCGGCCGCCATATCCAGCAGGACCTTGGCACGCTGGAGCTGATCGGGCCGGGGCTCGGCTTCGCGTCCGAAGATCCTCCACGCCGTCGTCACGAGCTGGTCGGCCAACATCTGCTCGGTCGTCGCGCTGTCGGGGAAGGCCAGGTCCTGCGCCCGTGAAACAGGCGTGAACAGGGCAATGACCAGCACGGCGGGGATCAGAACCCAACCGATCCGGCCCAAGTTACACGGCGTGGCTCGTTGGTAGTCGTATCGCTTCATCAATCGGTCACTCCGGGCCGGTTCGTCGGCCGGGTCAGATCGGCGTGTGGGTCCAGAGCGACCAGAACGCCAGCGGCGCCCAGCCGAAGAAGACCAGCGCCACGGTTAGTTTCATGAATCCCGTCACCGCCTGTGACGCCCCCGGGACCAGGTCGTCCGCGACCCACACCATCAGCACAAACAACCCCGCCGATATCGGTCCTACGGCCAGGATCGGCGAAGTGTTCTCTAACAGCCAAAGCCCGAGAATCACCCACGCCCCGGACCAGCCGGTGCCAAATACCAGTTTCGATGCTCGAATCAGGGTATGCCATCGCATCGCCAGCAGCCTCCGTGCCGCCTATATATAGTTCTGCATCGGCCGATCCCCAAGCGGGCCTGAATCACCCCCGGTTTTGCCTCCTGGAATCAAAACCCGATAAATGATTGTCCGCTGCCGGGAATCCCCACAAAATCCACCCTACACGGGCTCCAAGCCCGGCACCAGCTCCCGCGTGTAGTCCTCAATCATCTTAACCGTTTGGTCCTCGCCTTCCGAACGACACTCGGCGACACGGCGCATCATCCCAGAGCCTACGATCGCAGCGTCGGCCACCGATACCACCTGCCGGACGTGCTGGGCACTGCTGATCCCGAACCCCACCGTGATCGGCAGGTCGGTCACCGAACGCAGTCGCTTGAGCCGGTCAGGTAACTGCGGCGGCAACTCGGACCGCTCCCCGGTGATCCCCGCTCGGGACACGACATACACAAACCCCGTACTCGCCTTTGCGATCTGCTCGGCCCGGTCGTCCGGCGTCGTCGGGGCGATCAGCATGCTCAGGATCAATCCCGCCTTCGCCGCCGCTTCACGCGCCGGTCCGGATTCTTCCAACGCCAGGTCCGG
>JAJDCV010000158.1 GCA_029260675.1 Phycisphaeraceae bacterium | reverse complement strand
GGCTGCCCCCACGGAACGACATGCTCAAAAGGCATGTCCGGTGACGGGACTTGGTAGCGGACCGCCCCGGCCAGATGACGGACAAACAGGACACGGGCCCGGCCTGGTCCCGACGTACCGCCCCTGCCGTTACCGCCGGTGCATCGTGAGTTTTGAAAATGGGAGATGGATGAAGAAGTATTCACCGCAGAGATCGCAGAGGACACAGAGTAGATTATAACGAAGACGTGACCCACAGATATATACGGATTTCAGGATAAAGCGGGCACGATCGCTTCCATCCTGCACATCCTGTCCAACGGTGGATACTTCCCACGAAGCGCCGCGACTTGTCGCGCCCTTATGAATCTGCGCCATCTGCGTAATCCGCGGATACTTCCCCTCCGTTCCCTCTTGTATTGCTCTGCGCCCCTCGCGCCTTCTCGGCTATCCTCTCCCGTCTCCCTCTGCGCCCTCTGTACGCTCTGTGGTGTGCCCCTTCTTGAAATCCCCCTTGAACCCCTTGCTCCCGCTCAGCCATCAAAGATCATCTCATCTCTACAGGGCTCGGGCTGTCGATTTTGGCTGTGATCGCGTAAGATTCTCCGCTCATGAGCCTGGATACATCCACACATTCCACTCCCGGAGTTGCCCCCGAACCCGCTCCCGAACCCGCCCCGGGATCGAGCAGCCTGACCGTCTTCCTGGAGACCTTCGGCTGCCAGATGAACGTCCTGGACAGCCAGCTGGTCCACGGGCAGCTCACCGGGCTGGGCTACCGGTTCATCGACGACTGGAAGCGTGCGGACGTGGTGCTTTACAACACCTGTTCGGTGCGCGAACGGGCGGAGCAGAAGGTTTGGAGCCGGGTGGGGGAGGTCGGGGTCCACAAGAAGGAACACCCCGGTGTGTTGCTGGGCGTGATCGGTTGCATGGCCGAGCGCGACGGCGAAGACACCATCCGCAAGTACCCGCAGGTCGACCTGCTCTGCGGCCCAGGCGAGCTGGACAAGCTGCCGATGCTGATCGACAACGCGGTCAGGACCGGGCTGGAGGCGCGGGGCGGCCTGCGCGCCGCGAAGATCGCGCTGCAAGGCGACACCCACCGACGCAGCGCCACCCTCGCCGCGGCTGAGGACAAGCTGGAGATGCTGGACCTGGCACGCAGCTTCTCACCCGACGATCATCAAGGCTCGGCCTACGTGCGGATCACACGCGGCTGCAACAAGTTCTGTACCTACTGCGTCGTCCCCAGAACCCGCGGCGCGGAAGTGCATCGTCCGCCGACCCACATCGTCGATGAATGTGAGAAGCTGGTCGACTCGGGCGTCAAGGAAATCACCCTCCTGGGGCAGACCGTCAACCACTACCACTACGACAACACCCAATCAGTCGAGTTGCACGGCCACCTCCAGCCCCAGATCGGTTCGATCATCGGCCCCAACCGAGGCACCGGCGGGCCCAGCCCGACATTCGGCGCCGGTGTGACGAGCTTCGCCGGCCTGCTGAAAACCATCTGCCAGGAAGTGCCGGACCTGCTGCGCCTGCGCTTCGTCACCAGCTTCCCGCGCGACTTCGGCGACGACATCCTGCAAGTCATGGCCGACGAGCCCCGCATCTGCCGTTACCTGCACCTGCCGGTCCAATCCGGGTCCGACCGGATGCTCAAGATGATGAACCGCGGTTACACCGTCGACGAGTTTATGGATCTGGTCGTGCGGGTCCGAACATTCCTGCCCGATGCCGAGCTCGCAACGGACATCATCTGCGGCTTCCCGACCGAGACCGAGGACGACCACCGGGCCACCGCGGACCTGCTCCGCCGTGGCGGCTTCAAGAACTCGTTCATCTTCAAGTATTCACCTCGACCAGGCACCGCTGCCTACGACCGGCTGCAAGACGACGTCAGCGAAGCCGACAAAAAACGGCGGAACAACGAGCTGCTAGCTGTGCAGAACGAGGTTAGCGCCCAGGTACATCAGGCCTATGTCGGCAAGACCATCCGCGTCTTCGTCGAATCGATCAGCGCCCGAGAGCGGAAGGCCGAGAGTAGACCTGGTAGCGTCGAATTGGGTTGGGAAAAGCCAAGCGATGAGCAAGTCACCCAACTCGTCGGCCGAACCGGCGGCGACATCATCGTCGTCTTCGACGGCGACCTGTCACTGATCGGCCGTGTCATCGAAGTCAAGATCGTTAGCGCCGCACCCCTGACTCTGTTCGGCGAGCTTGTCGGCTCACCCGCTTCTGTCCTGTAGGCATCCGATGAAACACCTGATCATCGATGGGCACCTGGACGCGGCGATTAATGCGCTGGGAGACGAGCGCGACCAGATGCAGCCCGTCACCGTGATCCGTGAGCGGGAATCGCATATCCCTAAAGACAAGCTGGGCACCTGCACGGTGACGTTTGCCGAGATGAAGCGTTGCCGTATCCCGCTTTGCCTGACGACGGTGCTTGCGCGAGCCAAGCCCTGGATCACACCCGGCCGGGAGAATCAGTGCGGCGATTGCGACTGGCCTACGCAGGACATGGCTTACGCCTTCGCGATGGGGCAGCTGGCGTACTACCGGGAACTGGAGCGCCGCGGTGACGTGACGATCATCATCGACCGTCCCGGGTTGGATGCGCACTGGGCGCGTTGGGAAATTGGCGAGCCCGATGCGCCAATCGGACTGATACTCACGATGGAAGGTGCCGACCCGATCACCGAGCCCAGCCAGGTGCAACATTGGTACGACCTGGGCCTGCGTTCGGTCTTCCTGGCACACTACGGCCACAGCCATTACGCCGCCGGCACACCCGCCATCGATCAACCGCAGAGCCACGAACAGGACGGACCGGTCACACCAAGAGGCTTTGAGCTGCTTAAAGAAATGAGTAAGCTCGATATGCCCCTGGACATGACCCACCTCTCGGACACCAGCTTCTGGGACGCGGCGAAGGTGTACGACGGGCCGGTCTACTCAAGCCACACCAACTGCAGAGTGCTCGCGGACGACCCCAGGCAGTTCACGGACGAGCAGATCATGTTCATCATCGAGCGTGACGGCGTGCTGGGGCTGTCGATGCACTTCGCGATGATCAAAGGCGGGTTCACCGGTGAGGCATGCCGGGTTGACCCAGCGGGGGTGACACTCGAGCACCTCGCCGACCATATCGACCATATCTGCCAACTCACAGGCTCGGCGAATCACATCGCGATCGGCAGCGACCTGGACGGCGGCTTCGGCTCCGAACGCTGCCCCGTGGGCTTGGATAGCTGTGACGATATGCACCAAATCGGGCCCATCATGGCGTCTCGCGGCTACGGCGAGGCCGATATCGCCGGGTTTTACCACGGCAACTGGCTTCGGTTCCTGCGGCGGGTGCTACCGGCATCGGCTTAATTTCCGCAGAATTCCGGCGATAGTGTCGATAAACATCACCATGACCCGCTCGCGGCGGGGCGGTATCAGCGTGGAACCACAGGGACCAAACAATGCTCGACAGGCTCTTCACACAGTGCATGATCCGACCCGGGGATATCCCCCCGTCCAGTGACACCATGCGCGTCGTCGGGACCTTCAACCCCGGCGCAGCCGCGTTCGGTGACGGCGTGGCCCTGCTGGTCCGCGTGGTCGAGCAACCCGTCGAGACACGCCCGGGACACATCGCCTCACCAAGGTTTGACCCCGATCAAGGCGTCGTCATCGACTGGCTGAAGGAAAGTGAATACCACTGCCAGGACCCCCGGCAGGTCACCCATAAAAAAACCGGCGAGGCCCGACTGCGCTTCCTGTCTTACCTGAAAGTCATCCACAGCGCCGACGGCAGGACACCGGACTGTTTTACCGGGCCTGTTATCGCGCCGCACGGCCCCAACGAAACCTACGGCATCGAAGACCCCCGCATCACACAGATCGGCAGCACGTACTACATCACCTACGTAGCGGTGTCGCCGCACGGGATCGCCACCGGTTTGTTATCCACGACCGACTTCGCCACGTTCCGCCGGCACGGGCTGATCTTCTGCCCGGAAAACAAGGACGTGGTCCTCTTCCCCGAGAAGGTGATGGGCGAATACGTCGCGCTGCATCGGCCGTCCGGGTCGGTCAGGTTCCGTCCCCCCGAGGTCTGGCTGGCGCGCAGCCCCGACCTGATCCACTGGGGCACACATGCACGGTTATTCGGAAGCGATACCACAGCATCCGGGACAGACCGCCTCGGTGGCGGCACACCCCCGATCCGCACGCGCGAGGGCTGGCTGACGATCTATCACCAAAGCGATAAGGTGAAGCAAAAAGATGTAGCGGGTATCTACTCCGGCTACGCCATGCTGCTGGACCTGGATAACCCCACTAAGATCCTCGGCCGCTCCAATGATCCGATCATCACACCCACAGAGCCGTTCGAAAAAGAGGGCTTCCTCAGCGGCGTGGTCTTCCCCACCGGGATCGTCGAGCGAGAAGAACAATTACTGATCTACTACGGCGCCGCAGACGAGTCCGTCGGCGTGACCGCGGTCAACCGCGAAGCGCTGATCGAGACACTTACCGTCGGTGTGTGAGCTTGATTCGGCAGAGGAAAACCGTGCATGACGCAGCGTCTTCAAGGACTGGAATTGAGCCGCCGGTTTTACCACGACGCGGTCAAGCCGATCCTTGACCTATTCCATCCGGGCTTATCCTACGCCGCCGCACTGATAGGGCCGGGGTCGGAAGTCCAGGGGTGGGATGATCTGCAGTCGACCGATCATCACTGGGGGCCGCGTCTACTGTTGTTCCTGACCGAGACAGATGCTTCGATAACCGAGGGGTTGTCTGCGCATCTCAAAGAGCATCTGCCTCACCAGTTTCTCGGGCATCCGGTAAGTTTCTCGCCGCCCGATGAGTATGGCGTCCGTCTCCCGGTGGAATCTGAATCAGGGCCCGTGGAGCACATGATCGAGTGTACGACGGTCGCGTCCTACTTTAATGAGAAACTTGGCGTAACTACACTCGAAGGCTTAACCGATGAGCAGTGGTTTAGTTGGCCATCACAAACCCTTCGTGAGCTGTCCGGTGGCGAGATTTACCATGAAGGGAACGGTGAGCTGGCTACCACCCGCCGACTGTTGGCGTGGTTCCCACGACAGGTTTGGTTCGAGCTGATGGCCCGAGAGTGGAAAGGTCTTGTTGAGGAACAGCCCCTTGTGGGTCGAGCGGGATTCGCAGGCGATGATCGGGGTTCGCGGGTGCTGGCGGCCCGCCAGGTACGGCGTCTGATGACACTGGCGCTCTTGATGGGGCAGCAATACCCACCATACGGAAAATGGTTCGGTAGGGCTTTCTCTGAGCTACCTATCGCAGAGACACTGGGGCCACACCTCGACCGGGCACTGGTAGCCAACACCTGGCAAACACGCCAACAGGGTTTGGCGGGAAGCTATCAGGTGATCGCACAACACCACAACGAGTTAAAGCTTACACAGCCGTTTTCGACTGAGATCGGGCTATTTCATGACCGCCCGTATCTTGTGCTGAAAGACGGGCGTTTCGCCGATGCGTTGAGGTCCGCAAGTGAACGATAGCCGTATTTAAGCGATCCGCGCGTCTTGAGCCTGCGGGAAAGTCACTTCCAGCCACGTCGTCCCCGCTTCCACGCGCAGCTTCCCGTTTCGCATCCCCGGCGGGATGTACAGCGTCTGCCCTCGATCGAACGTCACGTCGGGGGCACCGTCACACGAGATCGATCCGTTGCCTTGCAGCACCATCCACATAACAGGCTGCGCGTACGACAGGGCCAGTTCTTGTGACTTTTCTACTTGATACCGCTCGATGCGGAAGTACTCGCACACGACCAGTTGGGTGATATCGGCGAACGCGCCCTGGACGGTGGTGTTCGGCTCGTTCCGGCTGACGTCCGGCGGGCCGAACTCGATACATTGCATCGCCTGATCGACGTGCAGCTCGCGCCCGGTTCGGCCCCAGTCGTACACGCGGAATGTTGTGTCGCTTGGCGTCTGCACCTCGGCAACCAATACGCCAGCGCCCAGAGCATGGCAGGTGCCGCTGGGCAGGTAGTGGCAGTCACCGGGTTTGACGGGGACCGCGATGAGTAACGGCTCGACTCGGTCCTGCTCGATCGCCTCACGGAACTGTTCGGGGGTGACGCCGGGCTTGACGCCCTTAAAGATCACCGCGCCGGGGTCGGCGTCCAGGACGTACCAGGCCTCGCTCTTTAAGAAGGCGTCGTCGTGCTCGTCGGCGTAGGCCGGGCTTGGGTGGACCTGGACCGACAGGTGCTGGCGGGCATCGAGAAATTTCAGAAGGATCGGGAACCCGCCGTCGGGGGTAAGCGTCAAACCCCCTAGTATGTCCGCCTCACCCTCACGGATCACGTCCGTAAAAGCTTTTCCGGCCAGCGGCCCGTTGGCGATCACCGAGCGCTCGGCCCCGCCCCCGCCGCCGGAGACCGAGGTCTGCGCCAGGTCCGCCAATTCCCAGGACTCGCCGATCAAGATATCCGTCCCGCCGGGCAGGGTACGTCCCAGCTTTTCCAGGGTCCGCCCGCCCCAGACTTTTTCCTTATAGATCGGCTCGAACGTCAGTGGGTAGATGGGTAGGTTTGAATCGGCCATGGGATTGCCTCAGCGGGGTTAATCAGGGCGCTTGGAGTATACGCCCAACCCGGCCGACGATGAAGTTGTGGAAAACGGTTGATATACCGCTTCGACCCGGCAACAATATAGGGGTCCTTTTAAAGCGAGGTGTCTGCTGCACATCCAACAGCAGATGATCACGGCGATGATGATGGCGGTGGCCGTAGCGACCATCGCAGCGGCCAGTGGCCAGGCCCGCGCCGAGTCGAACGTTTCGGTCCACGAAGATTACGCCGTGCTCGACCCGTACTCGGGTTACCGCACACGCTACGTCGCCGATCGGACCCGTGCCGTGACCCCACGCACACAGATGGTTCAGCGGCGCGTTATTTACATCGACAACACCCGAAGATATGACCGCGGCGCGTACCGCGCATCCGGTGGTTACGATGATCGAGTCATGGCCCGCGTTGTCCGCAACCCCTCGCTGCAGACGCAGGTCGTGACGGACATCGATGCGGATTATGCGGTTGACGAATTAGAGTCAGTCAGCGACGACCGTGCCGGCGAGGTCATCGTGGTTCAGCCATACGCTCGTAGCCGGCGGGATGTCGGTTATGGCAGGTACAGCGGCTACAACACGTATGGCGATTACAGCCCATATGGCTACAGCCGCTACCGTGGCTACCCGGTCTACCGATCACCCGCGTACATTGGTTATGGCTACAACTACGGACATAGGTATCGTGACTACGGCCATAGATACGGTCGCGGTTATGGGTATGGCCACCGTTATGGTTACGGCCACGGCTATGGCTACGGGCATGGGGGCTACGGCCACGGCGGGTACGGCCGATATGGTGTGCAGTTCGGCCACTACCGCGGCGGGCATCGTTCACACTCGGGCGTGTCCTTCCACTTCCGTTTCTAGCCGCGGGTTCAGACGAACATTCAAGCCGATCACACTAAACAACTCTCCCCGGCTTTTAATAGAACCTAAAGCCTGCGCTCAGTCGCCCCGGCTCCGCGTCCACGGTTTAGCTATAATGCCGCGCATTACTCACCCGTCCACGGCATACTTTCGGAATCGGCATGAACCCAAGGCGTCCCACACGACAGGTCACACTCGGCGATAAGCAGCACGGCATCATCCGCATCGGCGGGGATGCTCCGGTATCGGTCCAGACGATGACGGCCGGGTACACCTACGAGATCGACCAATGCGTGGCCGAGATCAACCGGCTCGCCGCGGCGGGCGCGGACATCGTGCGGGTCGCGGTGCCGGAGCGCAAGGACACCGAGGCGCTGGCGAAGATCCTCCCGCAGGTCCGGGTGCCGATCGTGGCCGATGTGCATTTTCACTTTCAGCGGGCGCTGGAGGCTGTCGAGGCCGGCGTCCACAAGATCCGCCTGAACCCCGGGAACATCAGCGACCGGGCTCAGGTCGAAAAGGTCATCGACGCCTGCAAGGAACGGGGCCTGCCGATCCGGGTCGGGGTCAACGAGGGCTCGATCATCGAGCGCAAGGACAAGCAGAAACGGATGCGCGAATTGGGCGAGGTCTTCAGCGACAGCCCACACGCCCGGCTGCTGGCGATCATGATCGCCAAGCTCGAAGAGTATCTGGACATCTTCTACGAACGCGATTTCCACGACATCGTCATCAGCGCCAAGAGCCCGGACCCGATGCTGTGTATCGAGGCGT